>NZ_WVIE01000009.1 GCF_010091945.1 Myxacorys almedinensis A | reverse complement strand
GAAACCGTTGCTTCTGTCACTGGCTTTAGCTTTATCGTAAATGCACTATCTGTCGCAGGCATTTTTTGATTTGGTATGAGTCACCGCAGGACTTTTAGGTGGCGCATTCTGGTGGTTTACCCAGCGATCGGGAAATTTTGGGGCACCCACCGTTCAACCTAGCAACGCTTCGAGCCGCGATTCAAGCACCGCCTCGAATGCGGGACAGCCGAGGAGTGGAACGTTTGCCCAAGTTCAGAATGTTCCATCAGGCTTGTTTCGCTATGGCGGCAGTAGCTCTTGGGCACCGATTCGATTATCGGTTGATGCGGCTCTACAAGCCGCGCGCCCAGAGTATCGGTTGCAATATACAGACCCCGCTAACGGCAGCCCAGGGTCTGGCACCGGAATCAAAGCATTAATCGATGGAAATCTTGCCTTTGCTCAGTCGTCTCGCCCCTTGAGCGATGAGGAATATGAACGGGCGCAGATTCGAGGAACAACGTTAAAGCAAATTGCGATCGCGATCGATGGGCTTGCCGTGGCTGTCAATCCAACTCTAGCGGTTCCCGGCTTAACCATTGAGCAACTGAAAGGAATCTATGCTGGGCAAATCAATAACTGGCAGCAAGTGGGCGGTCCTAGTTTGCCGATTACCCCCATTTCTCGCGATCCCAGATCAGGTGGCACCGTTGACCTGTTTATTGAACAAGTTTTAGGCGGACAGCCCCTCAGCAACACTGTGCAAATTGCGGCAACAACAACCCAAGCCTTGCGGCAGCTTGGAGCAACGCCCGGTGGAATTTATTTTGCGTCTGCCCCTGAAGTGGTGCCTCAATGCTCGATCAAGCCTTTACCCATTGGTCGTGCTGCCAATACCCTGGTTCCGCCGTATCAAGAACCGTTGATCACTCAATGTCCCAATCAGCGCAATCAATTAAACACAAGAGCGTTTCAGAGCGGAGAGTATCCCCTGACGCGCAATTTGTTTGTCGTTGTGAAGCAAAACGGAGGCGTGGAACAGCAGGCGGGAGAGGCATACGCGAACTTGCTGTTGACCGAACAAGGACAAGAACTGGTCGCTCAAGCGGGATTTGTGAAAAGCCGCTGATTAGATTTCTTGCAGGACTCGATCTTGAAACGGTTGGGCAACATAGCGCGATCGTAGGGTATGAATTGCCGCGATCGCGTGTTGATATTTCACCTGATCGCCTTGGGTCGAAAACAGCCAGGCGGCTTCCTTAAAGTCTCGAATGGCATTCACTTTATCGCCGGTTTTGCTGCGAGCTAAGCCGCGCTGAAAATATCCCACAGGGCTTTGGGGGACGATGCGAATCAGGGCAGTAAAATCGTCGATCGCGCTGGTCTCATTGCCAGAGCGCAGTCGAGCCAAGCCGCGCTGGGCAAAGGCATTGGCGCAGTCTGAATCAACCTGAATGGCATAGCTAAAGTCCTCGATCGCGCTTGCCAACTCTCCTAAACGCAGTCGAATAACGCCTCGATTGCAGTAGGCAATGCAATTGCGCGGATTGCTAAGAATCGCGCGGTTTAGATCCGCGATCGCGTCTTCTCGGTTCTCCAATTCGTCTTGCACCAAGGCACGATTGTTGTAGGCCAGACAGTGATTTGGATTGATGCGTACCACTTCGCTGTAGTCTGCGATCGCACCTTGTTTGTCTCCCAAGGCATAGCGGGTCACAGCGCGGTTGTAGTATGCCGCTTCATCATCGGCAGCAAGCAGCGGATTGTCGTACCGCCCAATCAGACCTTCTACAACAGCAGCATTGCGAGTTTGCACCCCCACGGCAATTTCTGGAAACGCTGTGCTGGCGGTTGTGACAGGCTGAACTCCCAAAATGGCATAGGTGCGATCGCACACCAAGAAATTCTCGTTTGTGCCCAGCACCTTAAAGCGAAACTGCTGAGGATACTCGCGCTTTAGCTGGGCTAGCTGACCTAAGATCGTCGTTAAAAACTTCTGTTCTGCCTGCTGAGCCTCGCGATTTGTAAAGTGAAGCTCTGAAGCATCGTGGATATAGCGAGCCTGATGCCCGTGCACATCGCCGAGGTGCCCCCACCCAATATCGAGGGAACTGCCGCGACTTAGAAAGGCTTGAAATTGAGCCATCAATTCGGCATCTAAAGTAGTGCGATCGGGATAGGGAAAGACCACAATCACTCGCGACTGAGCCGTTTTCAGAGCTTCCTCTAACAACGATCGCTGACTCAATAAGGTATCTTGCTGAGCATCACAGGACGCTTTGAGACCGAACATTAGCTTGTACTCAGGGTCTCTAGATTCAGGATTTTTTTTAAATTCAGGATTTGAGGACGCGGAGGGGTCTACAGGTGCTGCTGCTCTTGCCTGCGCCCACACTGACAGCGTATCCATTTGCTTTCGCATAATCGTGTTGACTGCCTTCATTGGCGCTACGGTCTGCTCTAACTGCTGATGGTGGCGGCGAATTTTTTCAACTTCTGCCATCAGACGGGCGAGATCCCGCCGAGACACCAAGTCGCCTACAATTTTGATCAAGCCATCTACATCTTGTTTAAGTGTGGTTGCATCAAACGGCTGGGGCAGATTGTTCAGACGGCGGTGAATCGTATAAATTTCATCCTGCAATGCTCTGGGAATGCCCTGCTTTTGAGAACTAGAGACTTCAGCCAATTTTGCTTGCAGTTGGGTCAGGTCAGATTGGAATTGCGCGATCGCGCGTTCGGTTCCTTCAACTCGATTGGCGCTGGCAAACCGATTTAAGTTGGTCGTCAAGACTGCCAGAGAGTCTGACAGCTTGGTGTACTTGTGCTGGCAATCTGCCATGTCTTGGCTGATGCGGCGAAAATCTTGGGCTTCTAAAGGAGCCAAACGCTGAGAAATATTAGATTGGAGATGCGCGATCGCGGCTTCGTTGCGTTGCGAGATCGATCGAGTAAAGCTACCGAAGTCAATCAACGTTGGCAAGGTTTTGATCTGCTGATCGAGAGATTCAAGTTGGCGGGAAAGTTTTTGATCGAGTTGAGCGACTTTAGTGCCATTTTTTTGGTGAGCCTGCTCATTGACTCGTTGCCGATTGACAAGGCTAAGTAACAATAAGAACGACATCGGGGCGGCAGCCACCGCAAGTTGCTGAGAAGCAATGGAGGCAACAGAGCCAATGCCGGAACCTGCTAAAAGCAAATATTCCGTGATATTCAGCCATTTTTTGGTTTCCATCGTTTCAAAACCCTGATGAGCGTAAGTAAATTTGCTGAGTCAAATTCTATACTTAAAGTACGGAATGTTATCCTTCTCTACAGTGCCAGATGGTGTAAATCAGGAAATCAGAGAAAGAAATTTTGAGCCTGAGACAGAGGTAGATTAGTAAAGGAACACAACTGACCGAGCGAGTTTTCTACTATGCCTACTCTCCGCGCTCTCATTTTCGATGTTGACGGCACTTTGGCAGATACAGAGCGCGATGGGCATAGAGTCGCCTTCAACCGAGCGTTTGCCGATGCTGGGCTGCCTTGGAACTGGTCAGTCGAACAGTACGGAACACTGTTGGACGTGACAGGCGGTAAGGAGCGAATTCAACACTATGTCAAGACCTATGAGCCAACGTTTGCCGTTCCAGGTGGGGATTTAAAGCAGTTTGCTGCTGCCCTCCACGCTGGCAAAACCGAGCACTACAAGCAACTGCTTAAAGATGCCGTGATTCCTCTGCGTCCGGGTGTGAAGCGCCTTTTGCTAACCGCACGAGAGCAGGGATTGCGGCTAGCGATCGCAACGACGACCACCCCTGCCAACGTCACCGCTCTACTCCAATCCTCTCTATCCCCCGAAAGCTTATCCTGGTTTGAGGTGATCGCAGCAGGCGATATTGTGCCGCTAAAAAAGCCTGCGCCAGATATTTTTGACTACGCTTTGGAAAAACTAGATTTAGCGCCAGAGGAATGCTTTGCCTTCGAGGATTCGGGTCAAGGCTTAAAATCAGCGCTGGGAGCCGGGCTAAGAACCGTGATCACACTCAACGAGTACACGCGCCTGCACGATTTTACTGGAGCCTCCTTTGTGTTGAGCGACTTGGGCGAACCCGATGCCCCGTTTGAAGCGATCGCAGGAGACGTGGGCAACGCGACTTATTTTGACTTAGGACTCATTCAAGGCAACTAGTTTTGTGTCTTCGTATCACCAAATTTATAGGATCGTGCAGCAAATTCCCCAGGGTAAAGTTGCCACCTATGGGCAAGTTGCCGAGCTTGCCAACCTGCCTCGAAGAGCACGATTGGTAGGTTATGCCCTCTTCCGAGTTGCCCCAAATGGAGATATTCCCTGGCATCGCGTCATTAATGCCAAAGGAGAAATTTCGATGTCCCCGTTTCGGCAGGGCAACGATTATCTCCAGCGATCGCGGCTTCAAGCAGAAGGCGTTCACTTCGATCGCACCGGGAAGGTCAATCTTCGCCAATACCTGTGGCAGCCTGATAGCCTGACCTTTGCTACTGACGAGGATCAGTCATAGACCCAACCATCAGCGCTCCTGCGCTTCTACGTCTTCATTGAAAACAAGCAGCACCTTACGGCAAAACTCTCTCAAGCGATCGCAGATCTCCGGCGTCGGATGCTTGTCGCCAGCAAAGTTCCAATCCTCAATCGTTGAAAGCGTCCACTGTTTTCCTTCGTGCGTAAATCCGGCAGCTTCAACCCCGATCGCACGACGTAGGGCGGTTTCTGGGTCTTGATGAAAGCGGATTTGCAGCAGAATACACCGGCTTTGCAATCGACGGCTCCAACCTGGGAAGTTGAAGCTTAAATCAATAGACTCTGGATCAACGAGTTCGCGAGTGTCGGCATCGTTTGCCCACGGCTTTAGATCAGATTTTGCGTCCGGAAACTCCGACTTAAATAGATTCACGATCGCAGCAATCTTGCTGGCAGTTTTAAGATTGATAGCTTGTTCTGCTGCATTCACTCCAAGCAATTCTCCTAGTGCAACCTGTCTACTCTGACCTGAATGGTTATTCTTTATGATAATCGCCTAATTTGGCATAGAGCCGTGCCAGGAGATACTAAGACAGACTAAAAAGTTGTTGGCACAAAGTTGTTGACATATTCCCTGCATTTGTTGCTAAGATACTCAAGGAACGCGCATTGGGGCGTCGCCAAGTGGTAAGGCACCGGGTTTTGGTCCCGGCATTCCTAGGTTCGAATCCTAGCGCCCCAGTTATCTGAAAATCAGTCAGAAAAGTAAATTAACTGGAAAATAGCGGAGATCGAAAGTTTGATCTCCGCTATTTTTACAATATGCTTCTTGCTTAAGTCCGCCTTCAGCCTCTGATGGTGCCAAATGCTGAAGACAGACTCAGAAAACCAACGATCGCCCTGCCCTCAAGGATTACCGAAAAATTCTCGGCTTTTGAACAGGTGCAACCGAAGGACGGACTTGAACGCCACGCCTCAGCATTGCCCCCGTGCCACCATCTTTGGGAGATAAGAAGGGCTTCAGGTTGATATTCCCGTTAGACGCCGCTTGCGTTGCCCGTCTGCGCCCCAATCCTAAAACGTCTCCTAGCCTGCCTAAAATATCGTTAGAACCACTGTCTCCGTAAGTGTAGACTCCCTGAGTTTGCTGACCCCCATCGGCAACGGTTAGGTTTTGGAAGACGCGATCGCGAGTCGCCAACGGATCTTGTCCATTCGGCACAGTCAGCACAATTCGACACGCTGGGAAGCGATCAGTAGTGACGCAAACCGTATTCAACCCGTTCTCAACCCCAGTCTTCATCTCTACCAACCCATCTGGACGGTAGGATTCTAACCGTCGGGCAATTTCATTACAACGACGCTCAGGACTCCAACCCCCACCCATTGCCGTCGGAACCGCCCACGGATAAGCAACGCTAGGCTGGTTATCGGGAAAATACATCACGGTGGGCTGACCGTTAGTGGTCTGACACATGAACCGAACACCACTGAGGGGCGGCGTCGTGGTTGAGCCTCCAGGAACCCCTGTATTAGACCCCCCTGGGTTGATAATGATATCCCCAGGGGGTGTCGAAGGAGTCGTTTGGGCAAATGCCGCCCCACTCATCAGCGCGATCGCGCCCACCGAAAGACTGACTCCTCTAACTGTTCGTGCCTTCAAACCTGACCCAAACTGCCGTAGCGACATGGTACTCAACCTCGATTCTGTGGATGAATATAAATAGTGAAATGAGTAGTCCCCCGACCGGCGCTTCACAGGTCTGTTCGAGCGGTGAGAAGTCAGTCGAGGCAGTAGACCCTAAAACAAGGTAAACTTTCATATCACTACGACCAACTTTCTGGGAACAAGTTCCCTATAGAAAATTGGTCGTCTGAAAAACCTCTAGTTGTAATTAAGTTTATGACTCAATCTGCCAACTCACTATCAAGCGCCTCCCCTTCAATCCGAAATTCTTAAGGGCAGTTTACTTAACTTCATGACGTTCCGTATCGTATACTACGCGAAGAATTAGAAAGGAGATACTACATGTCGGAGGCAACAAAGCCCCTGACAGTTCCGAGAGAGTTGCTAGGTCCACCGGGTAACTTCAACCTAACCCTGATCGTGTTTTTTCTGTCAATTTTTATTGCCACGATGACAACGATCGGCTATTGGTGTTGGGGATGGGTGGACTGGTGGTGCTTCTGCCTCAACGTACTGGCATTACATTTAGTTGGAAGTGTGATTCATGATGCCTGTCATGGAGTCGCGCATCGCAATAAAACTATGAACGCTGTCCTTGGGCATGGCAGCGCCTTGATCCTCTGTTTCTCCTTTCCGGTGTTTACCCGTGTTCACATGCAGCATCATGCCCATGTGAATGATCCAGAAAATGATCCAGATCATGTAGTATCTACGTTTGGACCTCTGTGGATCATTAACGCGAGGTTTCTGTATCATGAGGTCTTCTTTTTCAGGCGCAAGCTGTGGCGCAAATATGAGCTTCTAGAATGGGCAATTGCCCGTGCTATTCTTGCTGCGATCGTAGCGGTTGGCTATTGGTACGATTTCATCGGCTACATTTTCAACTTTTGGTTTGTCCCACTTGCGGTAGTAGGAATGGTGCTCGGATTATTCTTTGATTATTTGCCCCATCGCCCCTTCAAAGAGCGCGATCGCTGGAAAAATGCCAGAGTATATCCCAACCCCGTTTTGAACTGGCTGATCATGGGTCAGAACTATCACTTAATTCACCACTTATGGCCTTCGATTCCCTGGTACAACTACGAGAAGGCGTATTACGCAACTAAGCCACTCTTAGATGCTAAAGGGTCGTCCCAATCTATCGGTCTGCTAAAAGAGGACTTTTTAGGCTTTGTTTATGACATCTTTTTAGGGATTCGGTTTCATCCCAAGCCTCGGCTTCAGGAAGAGCCTGTTCAGGAAGAGCAAGAGGTTCAAGCCCCTTCCAAGGTTCTACAAAAAACTTCTTCTGATTGACGATGGATTGGCTCAACGAGCAGCAAAGTTCTGTCTGCGATCGCATCTCTGGCTTCTCAGCACTAGTCAATTACTCATACAGTCGATCACTCATAAATGTCACGCTCTAGGCTCAAAAACATAGCGTTTTAGCCTAGAGTTTTTTGGCATAGATCTGTCTCGGTAGAGAGGCTTACTGTCCCACAAATTCGCCAAAATTGTGATCAGAATAACTGCGTTATTGAAAACCCTGAGGAATAAACATGGTTGGATATCTTTTCACACTTCTTGCTACAGCGCTAAGTCTTCTAGTCGCTGATATTCTTTTGCCGGGCGTTAGCATTTATAGCTTCCCAACTGCGCTCATCGCTGGCGTCGTCATTGGGTTAGTAAACACCTTCATCAAACCCATTTTGGTACTTCTAACGCTGCCGATTAATTTCCTAACGCTGGGCTTATTCTCTCTAGTCGTCAACGGGATCTGCTTTAGCTTGGCTGCTGCCCTAGTTCCTGGGTTCACAGTTCATGGGCTTTGGTCGTTCATCCTTGCGCCTGTAGTTTTATCCTTTGCAAGCACCTTCCTAAACAAATACTTTGCTGAGCGCAACACAGACCTTAAACCTCAAGCATAACGACGCCAAGATAGTAAGAATGCTATCTAAAAATTAGATTTGAGCCAGCCTTAGAGAAATGAGATCCGGGGGCTGGCTTTGGCGTCCGAAAAAAGCATTTTGGTCGTTGCTGGCTCTGGTGATGATATCCAAATCAATCTGTAAATGCTACAGATGTGCGACCTCCTGACCAAGGGGAATGCTGTAGGCAGGGAGGGCGAGGATCTGTAGCAGTGAAAAATCAATTTGGTATGAGTGCCCAGATCTTGACAATCCTATGTTTTCAGAACACCGAAAGCCGTGCACTACGAGCGCTTATTGCTTTAGAATCTGAGCGATCGCTTTCAAAGCAGTTTCCTGAGTTTCCCTCAACAGTCTAGGCACGATCGCAGTATCGTTGGGGGTGTGATAGTTTGGCTCATAGCCGCGATTGAAGAAGAGAGTCGGCACATTCTGAGACTTGAACGGAGCATGATCACTGCTCCCAAGCCGGAGGGCAGGGTTTTTCATCATCGTCTCGTCCACGGTTGTAAATGGCTTGAGAGACAGCGATCCTTCCCCCTGAAGCGCATCGTTGACGCCGACCATATCAAAGTTCACCATGCCTTTGAGCTTGGCGAGAAACTGAGGACTTGACCTCTCGACAAAGGCTTGCGACCCTTTCAGCCCGTCTTCTTCACCATCAAACGCGATGAACCACAGTTGCTGTGCAAGCGGCGATCCTGAAAGCTGACGCGCGATCGCTAGCACCACTGCTGTCCCCGAAGCGTTGTCATTGGCTCCTGGTGACCCTACAACCGAATCATAGTGCCCGCCCACAATCAGGCTGGGCTGGTTGACCCCTGGTAAATGAGCAATCACATTTCTCGCCAAGGCATTTTTTTGCGTGTTCACGTTTAGCTTAGCGGTGAGTGACGCGGTGCGCGCGCGTGCCATCAACGGTTCTCCTTCTGCACCAGACAGCCCCAAAACAGGAATAGCAGGGCTACTGGTCAGGCTTCCGCGAACATTCTTCGGCTCGTTATTGACAATAATGATGGCGATCGCACCTGCCTCGGCAGCATACTTCACCTTTTCCGAGAAGGTCATCCCGCCCCGACGGGCGATCGCAATCGCTCCTTTAACCGCAGTGCCTGCATAATCTTGCGGCTGTCCATCGTTAGGAATTGCCACTAATCGACCCGTCACTTGACCTGCGATCGTGCCATGATAAACCCACCCGTCTAGCGGTCGATCGTCTACTGCCAGAGTCGATCCTAAGTCTCTGAACTTGGGATAGGTGAGGGTCTGAATTTCGGTCTCATATCCCGCTTTCCGGTATGCATTCACGAGATATTGACTTGCTTTCTCGGCGGTTGCCGTGCCTGCAACCCGTGCCCCCAAACCTACCAAAGCTTGCACATCAGTCAGCAGATCACCTTGACTAGAAATTGCCGCACTGTTGGAAAAGAGCGCGATCGCAGCGACAACCAAAATCGATAAGCCTAAACGGGCAAAGGGGCGTCTAAGACACGTTTTAAGGTTTGACTTAAAGTTAGACGTTGCTCGGCTCATCAATAGGTTCTCAACAGGGTAAACAAAGACAGATTGAGCAAGACGGACGCCATTTGAGCAGTGAGACAGCCCCAGTACCTGTGTTCTATTTATCTCACTTTTATCTCAAACTAGCTAGGTCAATAGTAGACCTCTTGCACATTAACTCGAATGAAGCGGATTGGGATTGCTCATCGGTGTACAAAGCAGCAATGAGATTACAGCACCAGCCAAAGCATCGTCGCCGATTGCGATAACGTTCAGCGAAGATCCTGAAGATCTTGAGGAAAATCTGCTGTCTTACCTGAAATGAGAGTAGGGGAAAGAACAGTTGCAGCGCAGTGTGCAGACTAAATCTCACCCCTCTTCAAGCTCATCCCTTGCCATTCGTCTCATCGACCATCGATAACATGCCTTGTAGCGTCGCTGGAATGCTGCGCGGATCCATAAACATCACCTTGCTGCTATCGCTCTTACCAACGGTTGTCCCCATTTCCAGATAGTTCAATGCCAGCAAAACCCTTCCTGCTTCTGCTGCACGGGGATCAGTGTTGAGTGCTTGAGTCACAATTTGAATGGCTTCTGCGGTTGCTTGAGCACGCAGCACCTGTTGCTGTCGCTCTGCCTGAGCTTTGAGAACAATGCTCTTTTGCTCTGCCTCTGCCCCCAAAATAACCGACTTCTGCCGCGCCTCCGCATCCAAAATTTGAGATTCTGCCTTACCCCGCGCCGAATTGACCGCCGATTCTCGATCGCCCTCAGAGGTGAGAATAGCTGCCCGTTTGCGCCGCTCTGCCGCCATCTGCAATTCCATAGAGTCTTGCACCGCTTTCGAAGGAATTAAGTCTCGCAACTCAACGCGAGTCACCTTGACGCCCCAAGGATCGGTTGCGGTATCCAACTCGTGCAGCAAAATTTCGTTGATCTGCGATCGCGCGGTAAAGGTTTCGTCCAACTCCAATTTTCCCATCTCTGCCCGGACTTGAGTCAGCACCAAATTTACCATGGCAGAGTGGAGGTCTTGCACTTTGTAGTACGCCTTCTCAATATCTACAATGCGCCAATACACCACCGCATCAACGGTAATTGCAACGTTATCGCGAGTAATGCAGTTTTGTGGTGGAATATCCAGAACTTTCTCTCGGATAGTTTCTCGGTAAGCTACTCGATCGAAGACCGGAATCACAAAATTGAGTCCGTGGCTCAGCTTGCGATCGTAGCTCCCCAAGCGCTCAACCAACTCCTCGTTTCCCTGCTGAATAATCTTGACGCTCGAAATCGCGCCACCACCCACTACCAAAGCAATAATCCAACCCCACATAAGATTGAGTCTCCTAAATGTTAGTAAAGCCAGCGTAAAACCGGCTGTTTCTTAAAATTCGTGGGGGAGCACCAACAGCGTTGTGCCCTTACGTCCTACGACATAGACCCGTTGATGAGCCGGAATGATCCCGCTTGTGGCTTCACATCGAGCCGCCCACGAATTTCCTTCATAGAGTACCCGCCCAGTCTTTCCGGGTAGAATTTCGGTCAAGGTTTCGGCTTCGGTCGCGTCAAGCTTTAGGGCAGCTTTGCGGTTGACAAACCGCCGAGACCAAAAAACCAGCCCCACCGACAGCACAATCCACAGAAAAACCTGAAGACCGAGTGGTAGAAACCCTGCCACCGCAGACACCGCGATCGCGCTCAGCCCCATAACAAACGCAATAAACGCAGTTGGCAAAACAAGCTCAACCAGGCAGAGCAACACCCCTGCCACCAACCAAACCATCGTTGGATTTGTCGCTAACCAATCCATAGTTGAATTTAGCACCATACGAATTTAGACCATGATGAATGAAAAGCCATAATTTAAAGAGCGCGCCACCTGTAAAATCGCTGGTATAGTAGTGAGGCTTTTCACAGAAATGGGCAAGGCATCGGGTAAAAACGCGGGGTATTCAACCAAGTTGCGGTGTCTAATCAAACTCCTACACTGTGATACACCTTCTTCCTCACTTCTTCCGCAACTAAGTATTTTGGTGGGTCAAACCCCTTAAGATACTGTTCCCCAGTTGATAGGTTCTGGTGTCCCCATCCTAGCCGTGCATTATGAAAACCCCCAGCAAACTTAACGATCGCTCTAGTTTTTCCTATCCTGTGTCGATGAGTGCCCTGCCGACCTCTGAAGGAACTGCTGCTCGCTCAAGCTCCTATCTTTGGGCAGTTGGCTCAACGGTTGCCCACCACCCTACCGGCAGCCGCATTGAGGGCGATCGCTACGAGATTATGGCTCCTCATGTGTGGGTCGATAGGCAGCCCCACCACGGACCAAACTCTCCAGAGTTTTTTGAAGATGATGTGCTAGCCTACCTTTACTTGTATCCCTACCGGCTCCATGTGCCAGAAGTGTACGGCTTTTGCAAAGACGACAAGACCGGAGAGGACATTTTACTGCTAGAGAATGCTCCCCTCACAGCGGCAGGGGAACTGCTGCCCTCGTTGGTGCGATCGTGGCATGGAGCTACGGCAGTGCGGCAAGCCTACTGGCTGTGGCAAATGCTAGAGCTTTGGATGCCATTTTGGAAGCTAAATGTCGCTTCTAGTCTATTATCGCCTGAAAATTTGCATGTTGAAGGCTGGCGGCTCCGCGTCAGAGAACTGATTCAAGATCAAGACCCCCAGATTGGACGCTCAATCGCTTCGGTTTCAAAGCCGTCGTTGGGGCATTTGGCGCAGTGTTGGTCTCTGCTGTTGCCCGATGCTAAAGCGGCGATCGCAGAGCCTCTACAAGCCCTCTGCGAGCAAATTCAAGCCGACGCAATTGGCTATCCTCAAGTGGCGGTGCAGCTTAACCGGCTTTTGTTGGAACAGTCTGCCCGCTTGCCCTTACGCTTGCAGGTGCAGGGAGCAACTGATATTGGGCGGCGGCGATCGCACAACGAAGATACCTGCTATCCGCTGACGGCAACGGGCGACCCCCTGCACGATGATCTCACGCCTCGCTTAACGATTGTGTGCGACGGCATCGGCGGGCACGATGGCGGAGAAGTTGCCAGCCAGCTTGCGGTGCAAGCCCTGCAAATGCAGGTTAGGGCGTTGCTAACAGAGGTTGCAGAAGAGCCAGATCCGGTGTCTCCAGAGGTGATGGCAGAGCAGTTAGCGGCGATCGTGCGAGTGGTGAATAACGTGATTGCGGCTCAAAACGATGCTCAAGATCGCGCTGCTCGCCGCCGCATGGGTACAACGCTGGTGATGGCGCTTCAAATTCCCCAACGGGTTAAACTGCCCGACGGTGCGATCGCTGCCAACGCCCACGAACTTTACCTTGTCAATGTCGGCGACAGCAGAGCCTACTGGATAACGCCCGAATATTGTCATCAACTCACCGTGGATGATGATGTGGCAGTGCGCGAGGTTCGCATGGGTCGAGCGGTGCGCCAAGAGTCGATTGCCCGCCCTGATGCGGGTGCCCTGACTCAAGCACTTGGCACACGAGATAGTGAATACCTCCATCCGGCAGTGCAGCGATTTGTGCTCGAAGAAGACGGAATGTTGCTGCTGTGCTCTGATGGCTTGAGCGACAACGACTTGGTTGAGCGATCGTGGTCAGACTATGCCGAACGGATTCTCCGAGGAAAAGACTCTTTAGAATCAACCGTACGATCGTGGCTAGCCTACGCCAACGAGCAGAATGGGCATGACAATGCATCGATCGTCTTAACCTACTGCCATGTCTCGTCGTCGCTTTCGGATATCCGCGTTCCTATTGTGCCTCCTGCCGTCGATCTGCAACTCACCGAGACTGCGCCCGTCGAAAGCGTTGATGTTCCCGTAGCGAAACCGCGCCGTTCAGGGTTGTTGCTCTGGTTCATCGTCTTTTTGGTGCTGAGTGGAGCCGTTGGGCTTGGCGTTTGGTACTTGGTCAACCCGGCTCAAGTTCGGCAAGTAGGTGAGCGCATCACAAACGAGGTGCGCGATCGCATTCCAGACACGTTTCTTAAACGTTAGGAAGAAGTCCCCACCTGTGCAAAGATAAAAAAGCTGTCTTTGTTAATTTAGGTCTAGCTGCTTGTGGTTAAGGCTGCTGATAGGGGTACGTTACACATTATGGAAATTGGCGCACGGGTTCGGGTTAAGGAATCGGTTGTGATTTATCACCATCCCCAACACCGAAATCAACCGTTTGATTTGCAGGGTGAAGAAGGGGAAGTGATTGCGATCGTCACAGAGTGGCGTGGTCGTCCTGTCAGCGCAAATTTTCCTGTTTTGGTCAAGATTGGCACAAAGCTACGGGTTCACCTACAAGAAGCCGAGCTAGAAATTATTTGATCGGTTCGGCAAAACCAGCCGCATCGCTTGAGATTGCCGCGAACTTGGAACACTTGGAACAATGGGCGGCAATTTTTTGTGAGGAACTCAACGACAGCCTGCTTGATCTACACGCTTGCGTTGGGTGCTAAATTCAAACCCAAACGCCCCAATCGCGAGAACGCTAGCTTTTTGAGCAAAGTCGGAGTTCTCGCACTAAGTACTCTAAAAAGACGTGAGTTCAGCAGAGTTGCTGGGCTGCGATCGCAACCCAGCAAACAGACGTTACCCACTTTGCACTGTCTACTCCACCTCTTTAATCCGGGTTTTGCGTTCCATAATTTCCTTCAGCACTAACGTCACCACCGCAAGCAAGGCAAGCAACACTGCCGCAGAATAGGCAGCTTCGGTTTCGTACTGCTTGTAAGCCTCTTCTACATACAACGGCAAACTCTGGGTTTTACCTGATAAATTACCAGAGACAACCGAAACCGCTCCAAACTCACCCATTGCCCTTGCATTGGTCAGAATTAAGCCATAGAGCAAGCCCCAGCGAATACTGGGCAACGTCACCCGCCAAAACGTCTGCCAACCATTTGCCCCTAAGGTTTGTGCCGCTTCTTCTTGATCGGCTCCTGCTTCTTCTAGCACTGGAATCACTTCTCGTGCCACAAACGGCATACTCACAAACATCGTGGCTAACACCATGCCTGGAAACGCAAAGATGATTCTAATATTGTTCGATTGAAGAACATCGCCAAACCACCCTTGCCGCCCATACAGCAACACCAACATCAACCCTGCGACCACCGGTGAGATTGCAAACGGAAGATCGATCAGACTCAACATAAACGACCGCCCTCGAAATTGCCGCCGTGCCAGTGCCCAAGCGGTACACAAGCCAAAAATTGTATTTAACGGAACTGCGATCGCAGCCAGCATTACCGTCAGCCGCACCGCCTGAATAAAATTAGGCTGGGTCAGGTTTTCTATAAATGGACCAATTCCGTTTTTAAAGGCTTGATAAAAAACATTTGCCGCAGGAATATACAGCACCAGACCCAGATAGACGATCGTAATGCCAATTAGCAAAGTCGGAACCCAACTCTTGCGCTTGGCATCGGCTCGTTTCACTAGACGGGGCGAAGGTGCGATCGTACTCATTTCTGTTTGTTCTCCTAAGATCAAAGGCTGCTCAATGTCCAGGCATTTTGCCCAACCCCGTTTCATATCGCCGACCCCAGGCTTGCAGAAAGTTAATTGCAAGCAACATCACCAGCGAGATCAGCAATAGCACCACACCAATCACAGTCGCACCTGCATAATCGTATTGCTCTAGTCGCTGAAAGATCAACACTGGCGCGATCAGATCTGCAAATGGTGTATTGGATGAAATAATCACAATCGAGCCATACTCACCCACTGCCCGTGAAAACCCTAGGGCAACGCCTGTTAGAATAGCCGGCATCAACGGCGGCAACACCACCCGCCGAAACGTTTGCCACGAAGAAGCACCAAGGCTCCAAGCGGCTTCCTCTACTTCTTTTTCCATTTCTGCCAACACAGGCTGCACAGTGCGGATGACAAACGGCAGCGAGATAAAGACCATGGCGATGCCAACGCCCAAACGTGTAAAGGCAATCTTGATCCCAAAGGGGGCAACGAGCGAACCGATCCAGCCGTTGTCGCTGTACACGGTTGCTAGGGTCAATCCGGCGACTGAGGTAGGAAGTGCAAACGGCAAATCGACCGAGGCATCAATGATGCGCTTGAAGGGAAAGTCGTAGCGCACCAGTACCCAAGCGATCAGTGTCCCAAAGATGCCATTCACCAAGGCTGCAATCACAGAGGTGGTGAACGTAATGTCGTAAGTTGCCAAGGCTACTGGGCTTGTGGCAATGCTCCAAAATTGGGCAGGACCGACCGTAGACGCCCTTAAAAACATCGCCAAGGTAGGCAGCAGCAGCATGACGGTTAGATAGCCCAGCATGATCCGCCATGTCCACGGCATCTGAGTTAGCGATCGTATCAAGAAGTTCCCCTTGGAAACGGTTTCGGGTGTGCCTTGGGCAGAAGTCATTGGTTACACTCCAACGGAAGCAAAGCTGTCTAAAGACCCACAAGCAAGAACGGTTAAGCAGGCTCGCTTGCGGGCGAAACCGCGATTAAGCGCCGCGAATCTGATCAAAAATTGCACCGTCCTCAAAGAATTTTTGCTCTACTTCGTCCCAGCCACCGAAGTCTTTGATTGTTGTTAACGTCTTGATAGGTGGGTATTTATCGACGTTTTCTTTTTGGTTTGCAGTGGCTTCATCAAGGGGACGGTATCCGAGTTTGATGAATTCTGCTTGCGCTTCTGGGGTGAAGAGAAATTTGGCAAATGCCTCTGCCACTTCACGGGTTCCATGTCGGTCTACATTTTTATCCACGATCGCAACGGGCGTATCAATCGAAACGTTGATATCTGGCACGATATAGTCAAGGTTTTCGCCTTTCTGGTTTGCCAAAATCACTTCGTTCTCATAGTTGATTAAAGCATCCCCCTGACCCTGTTTTGAAAATGCATCCATTGATTCTCGTGCATCTTTAGAGAGTACCGCGATATTTTTGTAGGCTTGGGTCACAAATTCCCGCGCTTTTGCTTCATCATTACCGTTTGTTTTTAGAGCATAATCCCACAGTGCGATAAAGTTCCACCGTGCGCCACCAGACGTTTTTGGGTCGGCTGTGACCCACTTCACGTCGCTTCGTACCAAATCCGCAAACGACTTGATGTTTTTAGGATTGCCAGGGCGCACAACAATCACTGCCACTGTTTTTGCGACCGTTCCACCATTGGGAACCTTGGTTGCCCAATCTTGACTAACGAGACCTGTTTTAGCCAGCTTTTCAATATCAGCGGAGAGTGCCAAGTGGGTGATGTCAGCGTCTAGCCCATCAATCACGGCGCGAGTTTGGGAACCAGAGCCGCCGTAACTTTGCACAAAGATGACGGTCTGACCTTTTTCTTGCCGCCACTGCTCCACAAATTTTGGAATGATGGCATCGTGTGCTGCTTTGGGAATGGCGTAGGCTACGAGGGTAAGTTCTGCGGTTCTACCGGTGCTTGCAACAGGGCTAGCGCCTCCCGGAGCGGTAGATGTAGAGGCATTATTGTTTCCACACGCTACGATCGCAACACTCAAGGTTGCCCCAAGGAAAAACAGCGCAACAAAATTTCTCACTGACCGTCGCCCCAACACCGTTTGGTAAGCCTGGGCAACGCCTGCCCGAAAGCCTATCCATTGTCTTTCAATATTTTGCCTCAACTGCATGGTCTCTCTCCCTTAAACTACGGTAAGTAGCTGTAATTACCGTATTATGATTGCTTATCAATCCTACTGGGGAATTCTGCAAACTGCAAGGAAATACTCCTGCTTCTTGCTCGGTTTATGGGGGTTTAAGCTATTGCTGAGATCAGCAGCAGAGTCGGATGTTGTTTAATCGAGCATTTACTCAAGGGTTTAATTTATCAAGCAACGCTAACTCTAGAAGATTTGGGAAACTTACGGTTTGCAAACTACGAAGATGTTTGAGGCGAAATCTCCCCTCTGAATCTACCCCTATTGATTGAAGATGCGACATGCTGCCCTTCTTACACTCAAGGATGTAGAAACTGCCTCATAAACAAGGGCTTGATGACACTCAACAGACATTACCCGCGATCGCATCCATATTGCCTTGCGATCGCGGATAAAGCAAAGCGCACTCATTCGAGCCTAACCATAGGCATCTATAACTAATTACTTGCTTGATAAACCAAATACTCGATTTAGATAAAGCGACGTGGAGACAGTTCAATGACCTCATCAAATACAAACAACAACCAAACCAGTCAAAATAGTAGCGATCGTAAAATTCGGTATGCTGTGGTTGGGTTGGGCTGGTTTGCTCAAGCCTCCGCACTGCCAGCCTTTGCTCAAGCGGAAAACTCAGAATTGACGGCGCTAGTTTCTGGTGACCCTACCAAGCTAAAGGAACTTAGCCAAGAATATGGCGTGCAGCATACCTATTCCTACGGAGAGTATGAGGATTGTTTAACAAGCGGCAACGTAGATGCAGTTTACATTGCGCTACCCAACCATCTGCACTGCGAATACACGGTACGAGCCGCTAATCAAGGCATTCATGTGCTGTGTGAAAAGCCGATGGCCGTGACAGAAGCCGAGTGCGAGCAGATGATTTCTGCGTGCAACAGCAATGGTGTGAAACTGATGATTGCTTATCGCCTCCATTTAGAAGAAGCAAATATGCAGGCAGTTGAAGTTGTAAAATCGCGCCAAATTGGTGAGCCGCGCATCTTCAATTCAGTATTTACTCAGCAAGTTGAGGAAGGCAACATTCGGCTTGAAGAGGAAAAAGGCGGCGGCACTTTGGATGATATTGGAATTTACTGCATCAATGCCGCTCGTTATTTGTTTCAAGATGAGCCGATCGCAGTTTTTGCGACCCGTGCAACCAACGGAGAGGAACGATTTCAAGAAGTGGCAGAAATGACCAGCGCCATTTTGCGCTTTCCTGGTAATTCCTCAACGGGCAGCAATGCCGAACGCCTCGCAACGTTTACCTGTAGCTTCGGAGCAGCAAAGGTCTCAAACTATCAAATCGTAGGGACAAAGGGCGATTTGCAGGTTGATCCAGCGTATGGTGCTCAAGGTGAAATTACTCACACCCTGACGATCAAGGGCGAGAAAGAAGAGCGATCGTTTGAATCCCACGATCAGCTTGCCGCAGAGTTTGTTTATTTCTCAAACTGTATTTTACAGAACAGAGACCCAGAACCGTCTGGAAAAGAAGGGTTGATCGATGTTCGGATTATTCGTGCCCTTTACCACTCGATCGAGACGGGCGACTTTGTTCAGCTTGAGCCGCTTGATCGCGATCGCCGTCCTGCCGGGGATCAAATCATTGAGCGTCCTCCTGCTCAGCAGCCGCCAGATCTAATTCACGCTGCTACCCCTTCTGGCGAATCTTAGGAGATGCACTGCATTTGGGTCAATAAAATTGCCAGGGGAAACATTGGCATGTATACTTCACCAAATGATTTTGTGAAATGATTTTGGATGTAGGTAGCTGTTTATGTCGTCGTCTTACTTGTTTCCCCGCCGATCGATTATCAAGTGCAAAGCCAAAATGCATTTATTAACGGATTCTTTAGTGGGCGCAGCGGTGATGCCGTTGGATGAAGCTTTGTTGAATGAGATCGCTGAGACGGCGTTTCGGTGCGATCGCTACTCAACATTGCCTTATGCCCATCAACCCAGTGTGAAGAAAGCGATCGAGAGCCAAGTAGCGGCTGAGGTGGTGATTCAGTACAAGCGGATCAAACTTCGGCAACATAATGCGATCGTGCAACAGTTGAACGCATTACTTTGAATAATGCAATTTTTCCGACTTTTCTAAACTGTTTTCTAAGAAGCTCTAGTTTTTCACTGGAGCTTTTTTTAACACATGAGTTCGCTTGCCGTTACTCCGTGCAATTGCTTGGGAATAATTACGGGGTCAGGGTTGCGCCTTTACCAAAAATTAGCCTCAACGCAAGGCAGTCTCGTTAGCTCTACGGAGTCATCTTCCTTGCTTTGCCGTTCAGGTGGCAGCCTTGCACCGTAGCCCACCTATTCGCTTTGCAGTGTTCTTATGACAGTGCGTAACCGACAACTTTTCTTGCTGGCATGTCAGATCAGCCTCCTCTGTGCCTCTGCGATCGTGCATCCACCCAACCGCGACACCAGCGAAAGAGCCGATGCGATCGAGGTGTCTGCCCAACTGCGGCAACAGGTAAACCGTCAAGCACCCAAAACTACTACAGCTTTGGTGGGCAAGCCAGATGCGCCGACGATCACAGAATTGATTACCCTGCTCAAAAATGACAAAGAAAAGCTGTCTGTGCGGTTAGGCGCGATCGCGGCTCTCGGTCGGTTAGGAGCCGATGCTAGACCCGCCGTTTCTACCCTTGCAAAAGGAACGACGGCTAAGCAAAAAGTCCTTCAGATTGCTACCCTAGATGCCTTAGCCAAGATCGGTGCTGCTGCCAAAGCCGCTGTTCCTGACGTAGTAAAAGCCCTCAAAGATGATGATGAAGAGGTGCGTGTTGCGGCGGCTCGTGCCCTGGGCAGCCTGAGCAGTTTTCCAGAGATCACCGTTCCGAGCTTGATCGAAGCCTTCGATGATCCTAGCAAAGCGGTACGGGTGACGGCGATCGACGCGATTTCTAATTTAGGAACTGCCGCAAAGCCAGCCATTCCAGAACTGATTCAGGCGTTATCAACGGCAGAGCTAGACGTGCGCCTCGCCACCATTACCGCCCTCGGCAAACTAGGAGCCGATGCCAAATCAGCCACCCCCTTTCTGGCCCAAGCGCTCAGCGACGCTAACACCGATATTCGGCTCAAGGCAGCGAGCGCCCTCGTCAGTATTGGAGCGGAAGCAAGTCCAGCCGTTCCTCAACTTGTGCGGGCGCTGAGCCACGCCGATGGTAGAACGCGCGCCTTTGCTGCGATCGCATTAGGCAGAGTTGGCAGCCCCGCCAAAGCCGCCGTTCCCGACCTGACTAAAGCGCTGCCCGACCCCGAAAAAGATGTGCGGCTGCAATCTGCAACGGCATTAGGACGCATAGGGCTAGAGGCACAAAACGCTTTGCCTGAATTAGTCAAACTGCTGAGCGATGAAAATTCCGAAGTGCGGCTGGGTGCTGCCAATGCGCTCCGGTTGATTGCCGCTAGTCTGCAAGATAAAGCGCCTTCTCTGTCTGTCGTCGAGATTTACACGGCGTACACCACGTTAGAAGGTGCGTTGCCGCTGTTGGAAAATCCCAGCGCTCGACTCAATGAAGAATTGGTGATCTCGGTGCGCCGCTCGATCAGCGTTCTCAAAAACGAAAAAGACTCTCGCCCGTTTGAGCGCGTGGTTGAGTGGGGGCAGGCAAACCCGGCGATCGCGGGGGCGCTGCTCTATCTCGTGGGCATGCCTAGCCTCTGGTTTGCCCTGTTGCTGGTGCGCCCCTCATGGCTGCTGAAACTCAACAATGCCCTCCAGCCCTATACCGACTTTGAAATTCCCATTCCCATGGGCAACAGCATCAAAGTTCCGTTGCGGTTTGTCTTGTTTGTTGGCTGGTTTCACTATCATCCCAGGGTACTCGATGCCTGGGTCAATCAGCAGATTGCCGGAGCGCGAGAAGGCTTTGCCCATAAAAACACGGTCAGCGATCGCAAGGTTTACATCCCCATTCCCGTCGTTTTAAACGGCAACACCGTTCCAGAACTTGCCAACAACGATCTACACACCACCTTTTGGGACGGGCGGCAGTGTCTGCTCATTTGGGGCGAAGGGGGCATCGGGAAAACCAGCTTGGCGTGTCACCTGGCAAAATGGGCAATGGCGGATCAAAAATCTCATCGGCTTTGCCATCACCGCATGTTGCCTGTGCTGATCGAGCAAGAGCTAGACTTCAAACTTCCTGAGGGCAAAAATCCGTTTAGGGAAGCGATTCGCGGACAAGTGCAAGCGCTGATCGATGCTTCAGAGCCGATCTCAGATGACTTTTTAGAAAAACTCCTGCGGCAGCGTCGCATTTTAGTGATTGTCGATCGCTTGTCAGAACTGAGCGAGGAAACCCGTCAGCAGATTCGCCCTGGGCACCCAGACTTTCCAGCAAATGCACTGATCGTCACCTCGCGGGCAGAAGAAGTGCTCGACGAAGTGCCCAAAACCACGATTAAACCGCTCCGCATTGAAGGCAATCGCCTATCCTCGTTTTTAGAGGCGTACTTGATGCAGCGCAGCAAACGGGAACTCTTCACCGATTCTGAATACTTTGATGCCTGTAGCCAACTGTCAAAAATGGTGGGTCAGCGTCATATCACGGTGCTGTTAGCAACGCTCTATGCTGAACAAATGATCGGCAAAAAAGAAGGCATCAACGATGAAAGTGCATTGCCCGATAACATTCCCGATTTGATGTTGAGCTATTTAAACGAATTAAATCGCGACACCCCAGACGATACGCCAGACAATCTCACCGTCCACGAAGACGCGAAAATTATTGCCTGGGAGTGCTTGCAACAATACTATCGTCCTGCTCCTGCCAAGCGCGATGTCATTTTAGCCAAGCTGCGATCGTCGTCTGCTTCGCAGCGTGAATTGCCCTCTGGCAGCGAGGAAGAATCTGCCAAACTTCGGCTCAAGCATTTAGAAAAACGTCTCCGGGTTGTGCAAGCACTCGGTCCGGCGCAAGACCAAATTTGCTTTGCGCTCGATCCGCTTGCCGAATGCTTAGCCGCGCTTCATCTTGTAGATCTGTATGGCAGCGATAAAGCGCTGTGGGATGAGTGGCTGATGTTTGCCGACGCGGTGCCTGGCGCACCAGAGAGCATTCAAGGCTTTCTCTTGGCAATGCGCGACTGCTGCCTCACCCGTGGGTCAGAAATCGACATTCCCGATTATGTGTTGGGTGAATTGGGGCAGCGAGTGGGGCTAAGTGCTGAGACCTTACGAAAGTCTCAAGTCGAGCAGCGAATGCGCCGGTTGACGCCGCTCTTGTCTACCGGAGACACGATCGCGCGATTAGATGCCATTCGAGAACTAGGGGAACTGGGCGCAGCCGCGAAAGGAGTGTTGCCAGCGCTGGTGCGAGAACTGCAAGATCGAGATTGGCGCATTCGTCGAGAAGTGGCTTGGTCGATCGGGCTGATTGGGTCAGAGGCTCGCATGGCGATTCCAGCGTTGATCGAGCGGTTGCGCGATCCTGATCGACGGGTGAGTGGAGAAGCGATCGCAGCCCTTGGCAAGATCGGCACCGCCGCTTTGCCTGCCTTGATCACGGCGTTAGAATCGCAGCCTGCCTATGTTCGCAGCACTGCTGCCTGGGTGTTGTCTAGTTTCAATGCCGCTGCAAAACCTGCTATCCCCGCCCTGACTGCTGCCCTGAGAGACGACGATTGGCAGGTGCGCTGGGTGGCTGCCTATGCGTTGGGCTGCATCGGTCCCGATGCAAAATCGGCAATTCCGGTTTTGATCGAAGCGTTCCGAGGCGAGTATGAACTGGTGAGCAAAGAGGCAAGTCGCACCCTTTGGCGCATTAGCGGAGAGGCAGAAGCGATCGTGGCGGCACTAGGGGATATAGGGCGTGGAAACGACCGAAACTGATAACTTATTTGCTGCGGTGGTTCAGTTTCCTCTATTCGGTGGGGGGCGGCTCTGTTGGCGGTAGATCTTCGGCAAACGCAGCGGGCCAAGGGCGAGTCATGGTCTCATCTTCTCCTAACCCATCTGCCAGCAACTCATCTGCTAGCAAGTCATCTAGCACTAGCGAAATGGTAGACAAGTTGGAGACCTGCGTCACATCTTGCAACACCGCGATCGCAGACTGATAGCGCTTCTGAAAGTCGTAATGCACCATTTTGGTCAGAATGGCAGCCAGGGCAGGACTAACGATCGCTTTGTCCCGCCATTGAATTTCTCCGGTCTGCGGGTTTTCCTTGAGTTGGCTGGGCGGCAATCCAGTGAGCGCCTGAATGCCCATCATGCCCACCGCGTAAATATCGCTGTTAAACCGTGGGTTGCCAGCACACTGTTCTGGAGGCATATACCCTTGTGTGCCAATGCCGATCGTTGCCGTAGACGGAATATCACTGTCGATGATTTGATCGTGCAGCGCTTTCACCGCACCAAAGTCAATGAGCACAAGCTTGTCGTCTGACTGGCGCTTGATCACATTGCTGGGCTTGATGTCTCGATGAATCACATTTTTGCTGTGGACAAAACTGAGGACTTCTAAAAGCTCCTGCAACACTTCGACAATGCGCGATTCGGGCAGGTGTCTCCCCAACGACAACTCCTCACTGAGCGGCGGACCAGGGATAAATTCTTGCGCTAAATAAAATTCTTGATCTTCTTCAAAATAGGCTAAAAGGCGCGGAATTTGATCGTGCTCTCCCAGCCGTTCTAGGGTCTCTGCTTCCGCCTGAAACAAGCGGCGTGCTAAACGCAGATGCTTTGGGTTATTTGTGCTGGGGCGCAATTGCTTCACCACGCATTGAGGCGCACCCGGACGCTGAATATCTTCTGCAATATAGGTTTCCCCGAAGCCACCAGAGCCAAGAACTTTTGTAATTTTGTAGCGCCCTCCCAAGTTTTTGCCCAAAATTTCGAGTTCTCGCTCCTGCAACAGATCTTTAAACTCGTCTTGCCCACTCATCATTTCTTGCACTAGGGGCGAGCGGGAATAGTGCTTGAGCGTCTTGCGAAACCGCTGTTTGTTGCGATGGTCACGGGTCAGCCCGGTTCCCAGGTAAGACACTCCGGCTAATGCGATCGCACCCATCGGAGCCGCGATCGGCACCAGCATCGAGGCTTGGGTCAGCAACACGTAGGTCACGCCAGACCAAGAAAGCGCGATCGCCAGTGCCCAGCCAAATCGAGCGACTGGATGCTTGGCTTGATGAGGCAGCACGCTAGCCCCGATCACCAGCAACGATACGGCTAATCCCGCGATCGCTGGGTTGGGAAACGCTGAGGGCAGGGAGCGGTTTTGCAGCAGCGCCGCGATCGCATTGGCATGAAGCTCCACTCCGGGCATGATCCCAAAGGGCGTATTCAGTTCATCTCCAACCCTAGACGCCACCGGACCAATCACCACGATTTTGTCTTTGAAGATGCTCCCCTGCTTAAGATAGTCATCGTTCCAGTTCTCTGGCGATAGCACTGTCCAAAACGGGACTCGCTGAAACGTTCCGGCTCTGCCGTAAAAGAAAATACTGTCTCCCTTTGGTAGCACAGATGGGATGCCGCCTGCTTTCAGCGTTGCTTGGGCAAACGAGCTAATATTTTCTGCTTTCAGTAACTTCATTCCCTCCGACTCTTCGCTCAGAAACGCCTGCCCAAACCGATGCACCCGACCATTTGGCTCTAGGGGGAACTTGATCAATCCCAAAGAGGCTTTGGCAGTCCGAAATGGGCAGAACGGCAAACTAATGCGAGATTGCTCTCCCTGTCGCTGCTCTAGCTCATCTAAATCAACAGCGAGGGTGACTCGCCCATCGTAGCGTTGCAGCACCGCTTGCAGTTGCTGATCATCGTCTGAGACAAGAATGTCATCATTTGAGCAATCGGCAGAAGACTGACTGTCGCGCCCAAAGCTACTGGGCAAATCCCAGCGAATATCCACGGCAACGGTTTTTGCCCCTGCTTGCATAATTTTGTCGATCGCTTGGGCATAGGTCGCCCGTCTCAACGGCCAACTCGACCCTGAAAGCTGCAACAATGACTCGTCATCCACCGCCAAAATCACGATATCCTCAGGGGGCGCAACCGTTCCCCGGACGCGCAGCATCACACTTTGCGCCTGCCGCTCCCAGGCTTGCACGGGTGCAAAGTGGGTGGCGATCGCAGATCCAGCCGCGATCGCCCAAAATATCATCAATCCATGACCCAACTCGGTCAACCCCCACCCCGATCGCGACCCCTGCTCTGATTGCGTTGGGGCTGCCTCGTCGTCGGGCAGGGTCACCGTGTGATTGGGCACAGTAGGCGGAGTCGGAGCCGTCGATTTCAGCACTCCTGAACGTAGCGTCAACGTTAGCGAGTGCAGAAAACCGGCTGATGTTCGTTTCTTAGCCATGGGCAGTTTAGGGAGCAATTTCTATCGTTGGGCAACGGATCGCGGTGATAACAATTCACCTAGACTCCAGCAAGAACGGGTCTTTTAGAGCCTTACTCTTTACTTTATTCCAATCATAGGCTGCGCTTCAGGTAAATCTTAAGGCTGCCCACGGATAATCTTTTTTCAAGAATTTGTAATAATTAAAAAGTAAAGAAATCTATCTATAAGGTGAGGAATTTATTTGATTGATCGCAGTTCACTTTATTGAAAAGGTCTGCCCCAAGCGCTCGTCTACCTTGCCTTCAAAATGTTAGAAAATCCTTCGTCTGTAATTGGCGCTGCCAAACTCGACCGGATCGCCCTCTATTTTTCTGCTATCAGATTTTATATCGTTTTCCTATCCCCTTATTTTTCAGTTCTTGTTCTGACTCATCAACTTCTATTTTGGCAGCAAGGTTTTAGGTCAAAGGGGCGAGGGGGTGCCGTTTCGTTCAGAAGGGCTTTATCGGTCAGCTATTTCACATGACTGGCTTGGATTGGGGACAAATACCATTTCCAATTCGATTCAGTTTCGTGTTCTCCCTTGTTTTCCGTTGCTAGAATTAATTACTCACATGCTTGTTTCTACAGATTCTGAGTCTAAACCATCTATGCGTTATTTAATGAACCGTCTATCGATATTTGTAGACGGCAATAATATGTTCTATGCTCAGCAAAAAAACGGGTGGTTCTTCGATCCAAAACGGGTACTTGAGCATTTTACGACTGAACGAGGCGTTGAGCTAGTGAATGCATTTTGGTACACCGGATTAAAAGACCCCCAAGACCAGCGCGGCTTTCGCGATGCCCTGATTAGTCTTGGCTACACCGTCAGAACTAAAATTTTGAAAGAATATTATGACGATTCATCGGGGCGCTATTCCCAAAAAGCCAATCTTGATATCGAAATTGTGGTGGATATGTTTAACACGGTCGAGCAGTACGATCGCGTTATTTTGTTTAGTGGAGATGGCGATTTTGAGCGAGCAATCGAGTTTTTGAGGTCAAAAAACACTCACATTACGGTCGTTTCTACTGAAGGCATGATCGCCCGCGAATTGCGAAATGTCACCGATCGCTATATTGATCTCAATGATATTCGAGCCAAAATTGAGAAATCTGAATATTAAAACCGTCTATTTTCTACAGTAAACATTTCTAAACGCCATAAGTTTCATACTAACGTCTAGAATAAGGGCTTAAGATTGCCATTATCCAGCGTGTTTGCTCGCCTTGCGGATGGCAAAAAACCGCCAGGTTGCGGGGCAGCATTGCTACGACTATTCTCTATCCCCTATTGGAGCTATGAACGTTCAATCACAGTCTAAGCGAATTATCATTTTTGACACGACGTTGCGTGATGGCGAGCAATGCCCAGGTGCAACCCTTGATGTCGATGAAAAACTGACGATCGCACGGCAACTCGCGCGGCTCGGCGTTGATGTGATTGAAGCGGGCTTTGCTTACGCAAGTCCGGGTGACTTTACAGCGGTGCAAAAAATTGCTCAAGCGGTTGGGACGGCGGATGGTCCGGTGATCTGTAGTTTGGCACGGGCAATTCCCAATGACATTAAGGCTGCTGCCGAAGCGCTTAAACCGGCGGCAAAAGGCAGAATTCACACGTTCATTTCTACCTCAGATATTCATCTGGAATATCAATTAAAGAAGACTCGCGGCGAAGTGTTAGCGATCGCAGAGGAGATGGTTGCCTACGCAAAGTCGTTTGTGGAAGATGTCGAGTTTTCTCCGATGGATGCTGCCCGCTCTGATCCGGCGTATTTGTATCAAGTGTTAGAACGCGCGATCGCATCGGGGGCAACCACGATCAATATCCCCGACACAGTGGGGTATATGACGCCAAGCGAGTTTGGCGATATGATTCGCGGCATCAAAGAAAACGTGCCGAATGTCGATCAAGCGATTATTTCGGTTCACGGTCACAACGATTTGGGCTTGGCGGTGGCGTGCTTTTTAGAAGCGGTCAAGAATGGCGCGCGACAGCTTGAATGTACGATCAACGGCATTGGAGAGCGCGCCGGAAATGCGTCTCTCGAAGAATTAGTGATGGCGCTGCATGTCCGCCGCCAGTATTTTAATCCGTTCTTGGGTCGTCCGGTGGCGTCGGACGCGCCTCTAACGCAAATCAATACTCAGGAAATTTACAAGACCTCCCGCATGGTTTCGACCTTGACGGGGATGCTCGTGCAGCCCAACAAAGCGATCGTGGGGGCAAATGCCTTTGCCCACGAGTCGGGCATTCATCAAGACGGAATGCTGAAGAATCGGCAAACCTACGAAATTATGGATGCTCAAACGATCGGGCTAACCCAAACCTTACTGGTGTTAGGCAAGCATTCCGGTCGCAACGCCTTCCGCACTCGCTTGAAAGAACTAGGCTATGACCTCTCTGAGCAAGATTTGAATAAAGCCTTTGTGCGGTTTAAAGAACTGGCAGACAAGAAAAAAGAACTCAGCGATCGCGACTTAGAAGCGATCGTCAACGACGAAGTTCAGCACGTTCCCGAATTGTTCCGGCTGGAATTAGTGCAGGTTTCGTGCGGCAATCGCTCTTGCCCAACGGCAACGGTTTCGCTGACCACCCCCGATGGCGAAGAACTGACCGATGCGGCGACGGGAACCGGTCCGGTCGATGCGGTATACAAAGCCATCAACCGCGTGGTGAATGTGCCCAACCAACTGATTGAGTATTCGGTGCAGTCGGTGACGGCGGGAATCGATGCGATCGGGGAAGTGACGATTCGGTTGAAATATGGCGGCTCTTTTGGGGTTGTGCCCGCCAATCGCATCTTCTCTGGACATGCAGCCAATACCGATATCATCGTGGCGTCGGCGCAAGCCTATGTCAACGCGCTGAACCGTTTGTATGCCTCGTTGCAGCCTGTCGAACCCGTGGCAACGCCGGTTCGCTAGCACCGAGACAGAACTTAACGCTTCCTTCTACAGAACTTCGTTCAATGGTATTTTGGGGTGGTTTATCACTGCCCCTTTTTAATGATCTTCTAAATGTTATGCAAGACGATTTGTTGCGCCGAGAGCAAGATTTTCACGATCAGTGGGCAAGCACGATCGACATCGACGGCATACGAGTTAAAGATTATTTTGAAGCCTGCACCGCTCCTGAAAATCGTTTTATCTTAAGACAATTGGGCGATGTCCGGGGTAAATATCTGCTCGATCTCGGTTGCGGGGCAGGGGAGAACAGCGTTTATTTTGCACAACTCGGCGCGCGATGCATGGCGACTGACTATTCGTCTGGCATGGTGGAGGTGGCGACCCAGTTAGCGGCGCGAAACGGAGTGCAGGTTGAGGGGAAAGTGATCAATGCGATGGCGATCGATTTTCCTGACAACACGTTTGATATTGTTTATGCATCTAATTTGCTGCACCACATTCCCGATCCGAAACTAACGCTGCACGAAATGCATCGAGTGCTAAAACCGGGGGGCAAAGCCTGCTTTTGGGACCCGTTGAAGCATAATCCGGTGATCAATGTCTACCGCAAAATGGCAACCGAAGTGCGAACCGCCGATGAAACGCCGCTAGATATTAACCTGGTGAATTACATTCGATCGCTGTATTCACAAACCCATTACGACACGTTTTGGATCGCCAGCTTGTGGATTTTTCTGCAATTTTACCTGATCGAGAAAGTGAACCCCAACGAAGAGCGATACTGGAAAAAAATTATCGTTGAGCAAGCCAGGCTAGAAAAAACCTATCTCAACTTAGAAAGGCTCGATCGAGTGTTGAAAAAGCTGCCGTGGATGAAACGCATGGCGTGGAACGTGGCAGTGGTAGCGACAAAATAAGTTTGGGTAAGCATTGAGAGCGATGATTCAGCATAATCGAAGGTGGCGATCGTGGGGAATGTATGGGGTCTTAAGTGCGATCGCACTAATTATGCTCATTCCTTTGGTGTGGCTCGTCAGCACATCTTTTAAGTCACCCACGGAAAATATTTTTCAGTTTCCACCGCAGTTAATTCCCGTGCAGCCAACGGTTGAGAATTTTGTGACCGTTTGGCAAAGCAATCCATTCGGGCGCTATTTGTTTAACAGCACATTGGTTTCTGTGCTGACGGTAGCGTTAAATTTACTGTTTTGCTCTCTGGCAGCTTACCCATTGGCAAGGCTTTCATTTAAGGGTCGAGAAATTATTTTTAGCGCGGTTGTTTCGACTATTCTGATTCCCTTTCAGATTGTCATGATTCCCCTGTATGTTTTGGCGGTCAAGCTCCAATTGCTCAATACATATCTAGGCGTTATCTTTCCAGGAATCGCCTCTGCATTCGGAATTTTTTTACTTCGCCAAGCTTTTCAAGGCGTTCCCAAAGAGCTTGAAGAAGCCGCGCGGATGGACGGCTGCTCAGAGGTTGGGGTGTGGTGGCATGTCATGATTCCCTCGATTCGTCCGGCGTTGGTGACGCTGGCAATTTTTGTGTTTATCGGGTCGTGGAGCGATTTTCTATGGCCTTTGCTCGTGTTAGATCGTCCTGAACTATTCACCTTGCCCCTCGGCGTCGCTAACCTAGCTGGCACATTTACCTTAGACTGGCGATTGATCGCCGCCGGATCGGTCATTTCGATCGTGCCAATTCTAATGTTTTTTGTGGCAATGCAGCACTACATCGTGCCGACCGAATCGGGCAGTGGGGTTAAGGGGTGAGCCGCCTATCGCTTTGCGATCGCTTCAAAGGGTTCGCTTCCAAGCGGGCTAGGAATCCAGCCTTCGAGGCTTTTCCGTTGCGCTAACAATGGCTCAGCATGCACGATCGGTAGCCTGACCGCTTCCCGATGGATAATTTCATCAACTTGTGCATATAGCTTGCCTCGATCAGATTGCGCTGATGCAGTTCTGGCTTGTTCTAAAAGTTGCAGCACCTGCTCGTTTTTCCACTTGCCGATATCATTTGTGCCGTCAGGACCAAAGTGGGGATAGTAAAACGTGTCTGGGTCGCCATAGTCGCCAATCCAGCCCATCATAAATGCCTGATAGCCTGGAGGTTTGATGCGATCGCTCAGATAAGATGCCCAATCTTTGGTCTTGAGGTTGACCCGAATTCCGACCGCGCTGAGGTCTGCGGCAAAGGCTTCTGCGATCGGCTTTGGCGTTGGAAAATAAGGTCGCGACACGGGCATATACCACAGATCCAAATCAAACCCGTTGGGGTAACCCGCTTGAGTGAGCAAGTCTTTTGCCTTTGGCGGATTGAACTCGTAGGCTGGCAGGTTTGCCCCTTTCGCCCAATCAAACGTCTGCGGCACAAAGTGAGCATCGTTAACTGCCGCCCCTTGCCAAAACGCTTGGACGATCGCTTGCTGATTGATGGCATGAGCGATCGCGTGTCTGATCCGCACATCTGCAAAGGGCTTGTAGCTCGGATTTAACGCCAAATAGCCCACGTTAAACGAGGGACGGCTGATGGCTGAAAGGGCTGTATCGCGCTCAATTTCAGCTTTTTGATCGGGCGCAAGATCAACGGTAAAATCAAGCTGCCCGGCGCGCAACTGAGCCAATCTGGCGCTGGCATCGCTGACAAATCGCATCACAAGCTGATTGGTTTTTGGCAACCCCGCTTTCCAGTAATCGGGATTTTTTTCGAGAACGATGCGATCGCCGCTCCGCCATTCTTTAAACACAAATCCTCCCGTTCCCACGGCTCCCCCTGCCGGAGTTCCGTAGGTTGCCCCGGCTTTCCTAATGGCGGTGGGACTGGCAATGCTGAAATAACTTGATGCGATCGCAGACGGAAACGCCGCAAACGGTTGCTTTAGCACAAACTGAACGGTAGACCCATCTACCGCCTTGATGTCTTGAATCAGCGAGGTTGGTTCACCTTTATAGCCGCCAAATATCTGACCCCAAATTTCGTACGTCTTGCCAGCATTGCGAAACCCGTTTGGATCATTTTTGTCCCACCAGCGATCGAAGTTAAAGGTGACAGCTTCAGCATTAAAGTCTGTCCCGTCGTGAAATTTAATGCCTGAGCGCAACTTAAAGGTATAGGTTTTACCATCGGGCGAAGCCGCCCAACCTGTGGCTAAGCTTGGATCTAGCTCGGTTGTTCCCGGTTTAAATTCAATCAAGCGGTTGTAAATCTGGTTGTGAACCACCAATGAATTTCCATCGGTGACGTTGCCTGCTTCTAGATTGACAGGTTGCCCCCCAGAGCCGTAAATCAGGACACCTGCCGAGGAAGTAGACCCCTTTACATCTGGGCTTGAGGCGTTTTGCGAGGTGCAGTTGGTCACCGCGATCGCAAGGACAAATAAGCTAGCGAGAACGCCAATCCGCCAAGGCTTTGAGGGAAAAAAAGAAGATAGGGTGCGTCGTGCCATTGTGTGTTTTTATGTGTCTTACTCTTAAAGCCAAGATCGTAAAGCCAGGATAGCGGTTTCTAGAGCAGGTTTAGCATCAGTTCAGTTCAGCATTAGTTCAGCATTAGTTCAACATTTGAGATGCAACAATTGAGATCCAAGATTATATGAGATTCAAGATTATACCGTTTCTCAACAGTAGATTAGAGAACCAATGTAACGGATTAACGATGGATTGATGCTGGATTGATTATGGATTAGCGGGGATAGTGAAACATATCGATTTCCTCCCAAAGCAGCGCTAAAGGAATCCGCTACATCCGCTACCAAATCTGCTGTCAACCAGAAATTTTAATAACTTACAGGTTCATTTAGTGTTGTCTCTCATAGATACCTTGCGATTCTAAATTCTTAACTTCTGCCGAAAATAACACGACCCAATTTTACTGCTAAAACGGTAACTTCGTTGCTTAAATCTTGTTCCTAATAGCCCAAATCTTCTTTAAGTATTTTTATTCGCCAGATGTCCAAACTTTTTGATTACATAGATGTTCAATTACAATCGCGTGCCAATATTCGTTACTGATCATACAAACTTAAAGCGTCGTCGCTTGCTATCGTGAGAAACTGTGCATCTTAAATTGAATCTGTCAGCAGTGCATGTTGTCATCTCCTAGAGGCTACGACGAATGAACCTTTCAGCAATTATTTTGCTCGCTTTAGGGCTAGGAATCGGCTTTGGAGCAACGGTACACGCAGCATTTCCAACGTGGGTCACGCCATTAAATGCTTACTGCTTAGCTCCGTTGGGGCAAGCTTTTCTTCGCCTCATTCAGTTTGTGGTGGTTCCCATCGTTTTTTCCTCGCTGATCATGGGGCTAACGCGAGTGCAGAATGCGGCTCAGGTGGGACGATACACAGCAAAGTTATTGTCGGGTTATGTCCTTACCAGCGCGATCGCAGTTGGGGTGGGGATGATGACGGCAATCATTTTGCATCCTGGGGTTGGGGTGGAAGGGTTTGCGTTGGATCAAAGGGCTGAACCTGCGATCGCGCCGAATCTAATTGATTGGTTGGTGAGTCTAATTCCGGTGAACCCACTAGCCGCGCTTAGCAGTGGAAATTTGCTGCAAACCATTTTGTCTGGAGCCTTGATTGGTGTTGGCATTCAGCAAGCCGGTGAGAGAGCAAAACCGTTTTTGGCGTTTGTGGAAAGTATTTACGCCATTAGTGAAAAAATTTTATTTTTTATCCTATATCTTGCTCCCGTTGGGGTTTTTGCGCTGATTAGTTCGGTCATTGCCGAGCAAGGATTGTCGATTTTGGGGCGGTTGATTACTTATATGGTGAGCGTCGTATCTGCGATCGCACTGATGACACTGCTCTACGGGCTACTCTTGGGACTTGTCAAGGGGAAACCCATCCATTTTTTCCGAAGCTTTTTTCCGAGCTTTTCTCTCGGGTTTGGTACAGCAAGTTCTAATGCAGCCCTCCCGGTTGCGCTCAGCAATGCCGAAGATTACGGCTTATCGCCTACGATCGCCAGCTTTGCCATTCCGCTTGGCACTGCCCTAAAACGAGACGGGATGGCGCTTGGTCAAGCGATCAATGCGTTGTTTGTGGCTCAGTTATTTAATGTGCCGATCACCGCCAGTTTGCTCTGTGCGATCGCGCTGAGTACGCTCCTCGTGTCGTTCAGCACGGCAGGTGTTCCGGGCGCAGGCATCGTCATGCTGACAACCGTGTTGACCGCCGCCGGATTGCCCCTAGAAGGCGTCGCAATTTTGGCAGGCGTTGATCGCTTGATGGACGGTTTTCATACCGTTTTGAACTTAATGGGAAATGTCGCAAATGCAGTCATTCTAGAGCGTTGGGAATCAGGCGTAACCGCCTCCAGCCCTACTAAAATGGTGCAGATAGACGAACCTGAGCGATCGCTGTCCTCGGAGATTTTGTAACCCTCTCCCTTGAGAACCCTGGGACTGTTTCCCCCGCTTTAGCCCCGTCCCAAAATTCTGTTCTTTTTCTGACCAAGGGATAGCTTAAAATCTTACGTTAGAACATTGATCGGGGGTCTGCATGACAGCAGCACTGCTTGTTGGGATGGGTCAATACAAAGATCCAAGTTTTAGCGCATTGCCCGCCACGACACAAGATGTCGCCGCCCTGCAAGAGATGCTGCGGCATCCAAACATTGGTGCCAGTCGCGCTTCAGAAGTGCTGGCGCTAAGCGATCCTCCAGACTTGTCATCCCTGCGCTCTGCCTTAGAAACGCTCGCAACCACCTGCCAACCTACCGACGTTGTTCTCTTTTACTTTTCTGGGTATGGCATTGTCGATGACCAAGGGCACTTATTTTTAGCAACAGGCAACACCCAGCGCTCTCAGCTTGAAGACACAGCCCTGTCGATCGCAGAGTTGCAACAGTACTTGGATCATCACTTTCCATCGCAGCCGCAAGTTGTGATTCTCGACTGCTGCTTTAGAGGGGCTTATGCTCAAGGAATGGTTGCCGCTGCCGACATTGATCAGATCGGGCAGCAGATCAGCAGTAAACGTCGCGTTTTGCTTACTTCTCCGTGGTCGCTCGACTATTCCCCTAACCAAAAATCGGCGCTCGTTTCGACGTACACGCAATATTTGCTGAATGGCTTAGCCACCGGCATGGCTGACGGCATGGGGCATCGCAGCCTCAATGGAGACGTGACCACCATTGAGTTGCATGACTATATCTGCGATCGCATGGCAACCGATTTGCCTGCGGCTCAGCCCAGATTCTACACCGCAGGACAAGGGTACGAAATTGTGATCGCGCACGCTCCCTATCTCGACTTTCGCCAAGAAGCCCTGAGTTTGGCAAGCCGAGGAGAAATTTCTCTCGTCGGACATCGAATTTTAGATGAACTACAGCTACGCCACGGGATTTCAGATGAAATTGCCCGTGCGATTAAGCGAGACGCCATCAAGCCCTACCAACTTCAACGGGATAAGCGCAAACAGCTAGAAGACCTCCGCGCTGAAGTGACGCAACGCGAAGGACAACTCAGCGACAATACCCAAACAGAGTTGATGCGGTTGCAAGAAATCTACGCCTTACAACCGGGTTCTAGCTCTCCTCCTCCAAACCTGTCTCCTTACCCTGAAATGGGCGCAGCAGGAGTGGTAGATTCTCAGCAAACCCTCGCCCCCTTACCCGAACCGCCTCCGCCTGACCCCAACCCGCCCGAAGTGCCGCCCACCGAACTCGACAGCCCCACCGAACTCGATAGCCGCCCACCTTCCCGCCTAGAACGGGTGAATCAGTTTTTTCAAAATCGCAATTTGCCCCGCGATTCGGTTTCCGATGGTTGGCTGATTGCGATCGCGGCTCTTGCTGTGGTGGGGCTGCTCGGAGCCGTCTTATTTTTGCTTTTTCAGACGCTCACTCCCCGGTCTGCCAATACGCTCAATAGCGCCGAAGACTTTTTTCAAGAAGCATATCGCAGAAGCCAAGAGCGCGATCGTCAAGGCGCGATCGATCACTACACCCAAGCCATTACGCTCAATCCTGACAATTCAAATTTTTACTACAACCGAGGCATCGAGTTTGCCAAAGCGGGGAATCACCAGCAAGCGATCGCGAACTATGACCGTGCTGTTAACCTCGATCCTGCATTTGCCGATGCCTACTTCAACCGTGCCAACGCTTATGTCGCATTACGGGACAATCAGGCTGCCGTTCAAGACTACGAGCAGGCGGCACGATTGTATGGTCAGACTATGCCTGACGAACGCCAACGCGCTCAGAACGCCGCTAAACGATTGCAAGGGCAGTAACGTTCGGTAGAAGAACTGAAGCATTGATCTAAAAATCGATGTCATCAAAGAGTGATCTCATACCCAATTGATTTTTCACTGCGACAGATCCTCGACCCCGCCTGCCTACGGCACCCCCTTGGGTCAGGAGGGACTTTTCGGCTCCCCTTCTGACTGAGGAGGGGTTGGGGGAGGTCGCACGTCTGTAGCATTTACAGATTCATTTGGTATCAACTGGGCGGCTGCGATCGCAGCCCAGCATTTCTTTAGGGAATGAAAGTCGTGGTTAGGGAATTCTTTAGATTCTTTTAAGTACGGGGAATGGGCGTTGGAAGGGATCTAAGGTGAGATGGAAAAAGATGTTCTTTTGATCACAATTTGATCCGCATTAGCGTGGGCGTGGTCATTTGGTCATTGAACCCTGACCTCGCTTAAGTGAAGCATCTTTTTTCTCTACTTTTTCTCTACTGTTAGCATCGACCTATGCCTAATTCTGAGAAAAGCGACTTCTGAAATGTTTCGTAAGAACTCGTGTCGGAAAGAAGAGGATGCTAAACTAACAGTATTCATCACAATTCCGACCAATTTACCGGAAATAGTTCTCGTTTTGGTAATGGGCATCTGTCGATTGGGTTGCCGATTACCAATTGTTGTCTCTATGCGATCGCAGCAGATTCATGGTTATTTCTTCACAGCCAAACCTCCAACTCCGAAAGCCTTCTAAGGTTGAAGGCATCAAAGACCGCAGCAATCTACTGCGGGAACCCGTCGCGTCTGAAGTGTTGCTTGACACAACCCATTTCACTGAAGATGCGATTCAACTGCTCAAGTTTCACGGCTCGTATCAGCAAGACAATCGGGATAACCGCGTCAAAGGGCAGGAAAAAGATTACTCGATGATGCTGCGGACTCGCACACCGGGTGGCTTTGTGCCGCCGCAGCTTTATTTAACCCTCGATCGATTGTCGGATCAATATGGCAATCACACACTGCGGATTACGACACGCCAGGCGTTTCAACTTCATGGCATTCTCAAGAAAAATTTGAAGCAGACGATCGCTGAGATTGTTCACAATTTAGGATCAACGCTGACCGCCTGCGGGGATGTCAATCGTAACGTTATGTCCCCGGCTGCGCCTTATCGCAACCGCCCTGAATACGATCTAGCGCGTACCTACGCCAACAATGTTGCCGACCTGCTAACGCCTCAATCGGGAGCCTATTACGAAATTTGGCTAGACGGCGAGAAAGCGGTTTCTGGAGAAGAAGATCCCGAAGTGGTGGCGGCGCGCAAGCGCACTATCAACGGGAGCAATGTGGAGGGTTCGATCGAGCCGATTTATGGCTCACACTACCTGCCGCGCAAGTTCAAAATTTGCGTCACGGTTCCCGGTGATAACTCGGTCGATTTGTTCTCGCAAGATCTGACCCTGGTGGTTCTAACCAACGCTCAAGGAGAGCTTGAAGGCTTTAATGTGTTGGCAGGGGGTGGCTTAGGGCGGACTCACAATAAAGAAGAAACCTTCCCCCGGCTTGCTGATCCGATCGGTTACGTTGACAAAGCGGATGTCTACGATATGGTCAAGGCGATCGTGGCTACGCAGCGCGACTATGGCGATCGCAGTGATCGCCGCCATGCCCGAATGAAGTATCTGATCGCCGATTGGGGGCTGGAGCGATTTTGCGCCAAGGTCGAAGAGTATTTTGGTCAAGCGATCGCGCCCTCTAAACCCTTGCCAGAGTGGAAATATCTCGATTTTTTGGGCTGGCATCCCCAGGGCGATGGCAAGCTATTTTTAGGGCTTTCGATCCAAAACGGGCGAATTAAGGACGAAGGCGGCTTCAAGCTCAAGAGCGCGCTGAAGCGGATTGTCGAGCGATTTAATCTGCCAATCATGCTGACGCCGAGCCAAGATGCCATTTTGTTTGATATCGATCCGGCAGATAAAAGCAAGATTCAAGGCATTCTCGATCGCGCAAAAGTGGCTCGCCCTAAAAAACTCGATTCGCTCGTCCGCTATTCGATGGCATGCCCAGCGCTGCCCACCTGTGGGCTAGCAACCGCCGAATCTGAGCGGGTGATGCCCAGCATTTTAAGCCGGGTGCGATCGCTTTTAGATCAAGTTGGGTTGCCGGATGAGCATTTCTTCCTGCGGATGACCGGCTGCCCCAACGGGTGTGCACGTCCCTATTTGGCAGAGTTGGCGTTTGTGGGAAATGGTCCAAACACTTATCAAGTTTGGATGGGCGCGGCTCCAAACCAAACGCGGCTAGCAAAAGTGTATCTAGAAAAGCTGAACATTGATGATCTAGAAACTACTTTTGAGCCAGTGTTTACTTACTTTAAGCAGGATCGAAAACCGGGTGAAAGTTTTGGTGACTTTTGCGATCGCGTTGGGCTTGATGCAATTCATCAATATGTCGCGGCTCATTGATTCCGGTTCGCTGATCTAATTTCATTCTCTGCTGCGTAAATGAGGGCGTCACCACCGCCCTTTTTAGTTTTTATCGATCAGGAGAAAACTCAGCGAATGGATAGCTAATTCAAGCCAAAGTACCAAGTTATCATAGTAAAACAAATGTCTAAATCTAGAAGCGAGATGTTTCAGCTATGCCAACTATTGACGTTAGAGCCGCTACAAATTCCGCTATTGAGTATCTAAGATACGTGCAAGATTTAGTAGGCAACTCTTCCATGCAAGATTTAAGGCTTGAAGAAGCTGAATTGTCAGACGATAAGAATGCTTGGTCAATCACGCTTGGATATGATGTCAATACTAAAGAAGTAGTGCCTACGTTGGGATTGGGTAGCGGAATCAGTAACCCTACAAGATATCGGCGAGAGTACAAAGTGTTTAAAGTTAATTCAGAAACGGGTGAAGTAGAAGCAATGAATATCAGAAAAGTATGATTGGTGAGATCCAAGCCCTTTTTGCTCGATATCGTCAGAAAGGAATTCTTGTTGATACAAATATTTTACTTCTCTACTTTGTTGGCAACGTTAATCGGGAACGAATATCAAGATTTAACCGCACTGAGAAGTTTTTGCCAGAAGACTTTGACCTTTTGTTGCAAATTTTAGAGTACTTTCAAACGAGAGTTACTACCCCAAATATCCTGACTGAAGTTAATAGTTTGGTGAATCAACTTGGAGAACCAGAACGCTCTCAATGCTACGGAGTTTTTGCACAGCATCTAGAAGTTTTAGACGAGTTTTACATTGCGAGTAGTGAACTAGTCCGTTCAGAAAAATTTGCAAAGTTTGGGCTAACAGACAGTAGCATTTTGCAGTTAGCGCAGAATAGATATCTAGTGCTAACAGATGACTTACGGCTAGCAAGTTATCTTCAAAATAAACAAATCGACGTGATTAACTTTAATAATATTCGGACGTTTGGATGGAACTGATTTGAACCTATACAAATGGCTCAGCTACAGCGCTTAGTAATTTCAGCCTCGCAAAAACAAGCTTCGATCGTCATTCTCAAACCTGAACAGCAGCATTATCTTTATCGTGTATTGAGGCTAAAATCTGGCGATCGCTTCATTGCTATGGATGGTCAAGGCAACAGTTGGTTAGCCGAATTGCAACCCGATCACGCGGCTTTAATCGAACCGATCATTTTTCAATCCGAATTACCGATCGCTGTAACATTGATGCTGGCATTGCCTAAAACCGGATTTGATGATGTCATTCGCCCCCTGACCGAATTAGGCGTTGCCTGTGTTGTGCCGATCATCAGCGATCGCACGCTGCTAAATCCTAGCCCCAACAAGCTAGAACGCTGGCGGCGCATCGCTCAAGAAGCCGCCGAACAATCTGAGCGGCAGTGTGTCCCCGCCATCCTCGATCCGCTCTCGTTCTCTACTGCCCTACAGACGATTGACGCCAAGCAACGCTTGATTTGTGCTGCCAGGGGAGCGTCGCCTCATTTGTTAACCTGTCGGTTGGTGGCTCCGTCTGTGTGTGTTGCGATCGGGTGTGAAGGCGGATGGACAGATGCAGAAATTGATCGTGCGATCGCATCTCAATACCAGCCCGTTTCTTTGGGTCGTCGCATTCTGCGAGCCGTAACCGCGCCTATTGCTGCCATGGCACTCCTCGCTGGAGCGCAAGAATCCCGCGAGATGACATAGCCGAGGGGGCTTTTTGGGAAATCTTGAAGCGATAGGGAAAACTTGGGCTTCCAACGCATCCCTTCGCCGTTTCCCTTTTCCTCCCTTCTTCCTATGCTCGATCAACTCGCTGCTGCCTTCGATCGTCAAGACTACAAAACGGCTGCTTCCCTGCTAAAAGCCTTTCTCAAAGACTCTCCTCAAAACCCGTGGGGGCACTTTTATCGAGGTAAATTGTCCGAAGCCTCTGGAGACTGGGAAAACGCGAGAAAGCTCTATCAGCAAATTTTGCGAGAAGCCCTCAATCCTAAAGTTGTGGTTCAGGCGCGGCAGGCACTTGGGCAAATTGATGCATTAGAGCAAGCGAAACATCAAGCCGCGATCGCTCAGGCAACTGCTGATCCGCAAGATGCCGAGCTAGGCATGTTGATCCTTGAAACAATGGCATCTGCGGCTAAACCAACGGCGGCTCAAGCATTTGCCCAAATCATGAAGATCGACCCCTACACGGCTCGGCTGCAATTGCCCAACAAAGGATGGAAGCTTTATCGAATTGGTGCGATCGGCGAACTGAGGCTATATGGGCAGCAGCTTCAAGCCGCCAACATCCCTAGCTTTTGGGCAAGTGTAACTGACGTTCAAACCTTTTCTGTCTTTCAGGTGCATCACTTTCAAGACTATGAACCTGATGCGCTCGCCGTTTGTGAAAACGAACAGGGGCAGCTAGGAATGCTCAAATTTGCGTGGGCAGAAGTCAGCCAACGAGTAGAGGGAATGCTACCCGTGTATGAGCGAGTGGTGGATATTTCGCCCCGTAAAGGCATTGAGCGCCAGCGCAAAGAACAAACTCAGGATTTTGCCCGCATTTGTGATTTGCATTTACCTGGAAGACGGTGCATTTTGCGGCTTTGCGATTGGAAATACAGGTTTGATCAAGGCATCGAGTTTGCAGCACTAGGTAAAGATGTCATTGAGCTAGATCAGTTCGTCAATCGTTTGCATTGGAATAGCTTGACCTCGTTTCTTAACGATTTACTGCCCAATAAACCGGTTTGGTCAGAGTTTACAAGTTTTGCAGAAACCGTCATTGATTTTCCAGTGCTGCTGCAAAAACTACCCTCTAATATCCATATGTTTGGGCAAGAATCTAGCCTTTGGAACTCAGCGTTTCATCTCTACAGCAATCTTGCAGCCGTTCGCTGTCGGTAAAATCTGGGCGCTCACGATCGCTAATCTTTTTCTGCGGGAAAGCGATCGGGTGGGGTGCTTTTAGAGGATGAGTCAATCAGCCTGGCTTTCGATAAAATCTTTCTATAAAATATTGAAGGGTTCGACCAATGTGGCGAACCCTCAGAACAGTAGTTTTGTTGGATTGTAGCTGGTTTGATCAATCGTGTTCAATCAAAAAACTAAGTAGGGTTTACTGGGCATCACACCAAATTACTTGCAGCCGCCTCTCAGCCGATTCAGGCTGTGCTATTAGCTTGGCGTTCTCTCGTCTCAAGGGAGCGGAATGTGAAGGGTAAGTGGAGAGATACCGGAAGCTAAAAATGATGAGGTTGTTGCGACTGGAATTAACTGTTGCGATCGCGATTAAAGCAGGAGGCACAAGCTTTAATCTAAAAACTTTTTGAGAAGCAAGTTGGCTTCCTGTGTGCCTGCATTTAAATTAGCATTCGCTACCGCTGCGATCGCGCCTATTTCACCAAAGTTAATATCTGTTCACCCGTCGCAATCATCTTCTAAAGCTAGTTGAACTTCTAACGAAGCAGCGCCTCCCAGGTTGAAGGACCCACGATTCCATCTGGCTCTAGGTTCAACTGTCGCTGAGCCTCTTCTACCCCTGCCAGGGTCTCATCACCAAAGACTCCATCTACTTCGCCGCTAAAGACTCCGATCGCTCTTAGCCTCGACTGCAAACCAATGACTGCCGCTCCTCTCGCTCCTCTTCTTAAAATTGGATAAGGCGTAGGAGCAGGATTAGCCGGGGCTGAAGGCGTAGAAGGCTGGCTGGGAGCGGGAAGAGTAGCGCTGATAGAGGTGGGCGGAAATAATCTGTTCCAGGTTGCTTGCCCGACAATGCCATCTTGCTCGACGCCGGCCGCCTGCTGAAACCGAGTCACTGCTTCTGCTGTGTTGTTGCCAAATACGCCGTCTACAGCCCCGTTAAAAAATCCGAGCAATGTCAAGGTAGACTGCAATTCGGTCACTTCTGCCCCTTGGCTGCCCTCTCTGAGGAGCGATCGCGTGACGCCTCCAATTTGGCTTAGCGCGGCGGTTGGCACTAAACAACTGGCAATGAGCACCCCTACTAGGAGGCTGTAACGTTGCCAATGTGCCTGTTTTGCCGTGGTGTGCATGAGTCGGGCTACAAAAATTGCGGTTAGCTTTCGCGGAAATTCCATCTATTTAACCTCAGCCAGTGGGAAGACGTGGAAAAACGAGCGTATGGTTGGAAATTGTTCGCCCCAATTATAGAGGTAAATTCCAAATGTAGCGCATTGGCTCTAATAAATTAGAAAAATTCTACTACATGTTGAGAGTTTTGCTGGAAAGTCTTTTTTTGAGTTGCCTGTTGAGTTGCCAATGCATCAGCCTGGTTTAGACTGACGTACTCATCGTCTAAATGCTCCCAGCCCTAAGCTCGGAGGATAGGCAATCGATCGAAAGGCATTAGTCCTGTTTTACGATCTGCAACCGAGGCTGCGAAATTCCTACAGATCAGCGAAGATTGAACTACACCAAATTCTAGAGTGCTTCAATCATGCAGTATGGGCTTCTCAATCGGTTTCAGGCAACGCTGCTGGGTGCCGCGATCGGAGAAATGATCGGGCAGCAAAGTTTGCCCATGGGTTCATCGAGTGGTCAACTTGGCTCATCAGGTTTTGGGGGGTCGCTGCTGCCAGTGACTCAGTTTTATGCCGAGTCTTTGATCACGCCCAACCGCCTCGAAAACCCATCTGATCCAGTCTTTCAACTGCCCCTCAATACTGCCGAAGCCGCGATCGCACTCCTCCCCGTTTTTCTGTTCTTTCATGAAGACCCCCGGAAACTTCGACAAAATATTCAAGACGTGCTAGAGGTTTGGCAGACGGCTGAGGTTTCTCCACCGGATCTCTTGGCGATCGCTCATCCCCTTTCTCAAGCACTTCTAGAAACGCTAGACGTGCCGACCTGTATTCCCCAAACCCTGATAGCAAGCAGGTTTGAGACCTTACCGATGCTGCAATTTGCTCCAAAAAATAGGCTTCAGCACGTTCAAACTCTGTTGGCGCAGCCCATTGGGTTGGAAGAGGCGGTACGATCAATTGTGGCTCACTGCGATGAATCTGCACCCTCGGCAGAAGCGTGCATTGCGATCGCGCTTTATTGTTTTTTAAGCACGGTTGGAGATTTCCGACTTTCGCTATTGCGCGCAGCACAGGCAGGTTACCAGCCCTCGCTAGTCTGTTCCCTCACGGGGGCGCTATCGGGGGCACACAACGCTACGATCGCCATTCCCATTGAGTGGCGGCTCCAAATGGCGGATGAGACGCTAGAAACCATGCTCCGTCTTGCAACTCAGCTTTTTGCTCAGTGGTCAGGAGTTCATGACCTCGCTTGCTCTGAGTCTCTGCTATTCGTTGCTGCCCCTCGCGCGATGCACAACCGCCCGATCCGCAGGGCTTGAAATCGGGATTATTTTTTGCCCCTATTTCTATAATGAAACGAATGGCAGTATACGGATAAGCGTGGTATTTAATAGAACTTACGCACCGTCCTTGAAAGCAGAGCGATTGGGGCTGTCAACCTTGAAATTGTCAACTAGGATTGACAGCTAAGAGTCTTCATTAAAGGCGTCACCGTTAGATTTGACTTAGCGATCGCATCAGCCTCTTACCTTTCTACCTCTTACTTTTCTACTTATAAAAACCTCTTACCTTTCTACTTATAAAACAAAAAAATACAACAAAAAATAAGTAGTCAAAACATACTCTAAAGGAGTCGATCAATTTCCGGTGTCTTAGCTCTAGCGCAGTAACGTCCGTTCACCCTGATGTTTATTAACCTGATACGTTTGCGATTATGCGATCCTTTCGGTCATTGACTCGGCGACTTCAACAGGTGTGCATTCAGTGGGGTTGGCATCTCCATCGCGCCGTTTCGATTGATCATCTGCAATATTTTTTCGTTTCTATCACATCGATCAATCGAGTCAAAACGCTTCGCAAACGGTTAACTCATAAAGATGGTGTTCCCCAAGTAATCCGTCAAGGCTTTGCAGGGCAAATGGCGCTGGTTCTCGCTGCTTTATCCCTCACCAGTGCTTTAGGACACGGCTTTTACAACCAGCCTCAGCTTAGCGTTGGCAAGCTTGCCCCCCAAACGATTCAAGCGCCCGTAGACGCCACGGTAGAAGACAAGCCCGCCACAGAAGAAAAGCGAAAAAAGGCTCGTACAGTTGCGATCGCAGTTTGGATGCTCGATTCCACCACGACAGACCGCATCCGGCAAGAGGTGCAAACCGCGCTCGTCAAGGGCGCACGGTTGCGGCAGCAAGTGGGAACGGTTCCGTTTGCCGATCCACGGCTGCTCTCGGAGGCAACTCAGAAATATTTGCGGCGTGCCGAAGAGCGGGAATGGCAACAGATTTTAGAAGCGGCTCAACAATCGTCTGAGCAAAACGACTCCACCACGCTCAGCGATCCGTCGCAATGGGGCGCAATGGTAGACTTGCAGCTACATCGCCCCCGCCCGCAAATCTTTTCAAAGCTTGTAGAGCAAATTACCCAGGCACGACAGCAGTATGCCACAACACTCAGTGCCTTTCAAACTCCGGCAACCCAACCAGTGTATGACTTTTCCATTTTAGACATTCCAGAACCGATGTGGCAAAAGATGCAAAGTGAAGTGCTGCAAACGAGTGAACGAATGTTGGTGCAGGGCATTCCGCCTGGGTTGCCATCGAGCCAGGTGGAAAGAGCGATCGCGCTCAATTTAGACATTGCGACGCCGCCCGAAACGCGCGAGATTGCCACAAAACTTCTCCTCAGCACCCTGAAACCAAACTTGATCAAAGACGAGGAGCGATCGCGCCTGCAAGCCGAGAAAGCGGCGCAAGATGTTCCGCCAGAACTGGTCAGCGTCCGCCGAGGCGAAGTGATTGCTCAAGCGGGGCAGCCGATTACCCCTCAAGATTTTTTGCTGCTCGATTATTTTCAGTTGAGCCGTCGAGAAACTCATTGGGCAGGGTTGGTAGGCTTTGGGGTTCTCGTCGGTGGGGCAGTGGTGGTGTTTTGGCAACTTGAGCAACGCTTTCATCCGGAGGGGCTGCGAAATCGGGACTATTGGCTGGTTTGGTTGATGACCCTCAGTACGCCTGTGATGGTGATGCTGGGTCTTCCTTCGACCAACCTACCCGCGATCGGGCTGTTGATGAGTACGTTCTATGGCTCGGTGTTGGCGGTTCCGCTCGTGGGTCTGCTCAGTGGGCTGATTCCGATGGGAATGACGATCAGCGTGAGCCAGTGGTTGCCAAGTGCCGCCGGAGGGTTGGTCGCGGCGATTTTGGGCAGACGCATGCGATCGCGCGAAGAATTGGCGCTGCTGGGGTTGGCGATCGGGTTGATTCAGGGCATGCTCTATCTCGTGATCGGGGCTGCTTCTGGCGTGGTGTGGTACGGGTTGATCGGCAAAGCGATTTTGTATGCGCTGCTGGGGCTAGCGTGGAGCATTGTTGCCAGTGGCATCAGCCCTTATCTAGAACATGCGTTTGATGTAGTCACCACTATTCGGCTTGTCGAGTTATCCAACCCAAATCGCCCCTTGCTTAAACGCCTCGCCGCCGAGACGCCTGGTACGTTTCAACACACGTTATTTGTGGCAAATCTGGCTGAGGCGGCTGCCCGCGACCTTGGCTGCCATGTCGAACTGGTGCGAGCAGGAACGCTCTATCACGACATTGGTAAGATGCACGATCCGCTCAGCTTCATCGAAAATCAGATGGGGGGTCCTAACAAGCATGATCTGATCAACGACCCGTGGCAAAGTGCTTGCATTATCAGAAAGCATGTTACCGAAGGGATCGTCATGGCGCGAAAAGCCCGGCTTCCCAAAGCGGTGCAGGCGTTTATTCCAGAGCATCAAGGCACGATGGCGATCGCTTATTTCTACCACCAGGCTCAAGAATGGGCAAAAGCCGATCCCACAATTCGGGTGAACGAGGCAGACTTTCGCTACGAAGGACCTTCGCCTCAATCGCGAGAAACGGCGCTAGTGATGTTGGCAGATTCGGCAGAAGCCGCCCTGCGATCGCTCAAAGAAGCCACTCCCGACGATGCCTTGAATATGCTCAATAAAATTTTGGCGGCGCGTTGGAAAGAAGGGCAGCTAGATGACTCTGGGCTGACTCGTGAAGAAATGTCTAAAATTGCTCAGGTGTTTGTCCAAGTATGGCAACAGTCTAATCATCAGCGAATTGCATATCCGAAAGTGGGAAAATCGTAGCGCGAATCAGGCTCTCTGAGCATATGCCATATCAATTGCCTGTTGAATAAACTCATCTTTTGCCGTGCTATCGCCTGATTCTGTAGTCGATAAACATTGCCTAAGCTTCCTAATCCGGCGGCTTCTCCAAACGGATCAGACGGCTGACGCGCGATCGCAACTGCACTCTCTTTTCCACAATTCGGCTCTGTTTGTTCACCACAAAGGATCGCGATCACGCTGGATGATCTGGATGACAGAGTTACCATCACGATTTCTGACTCGATGGATCGTGATCTGTTCACCCAAAACTTAGCAAAATCGATCATTGATTTGTGAATAAATCAGCAATTACTAATAGCCACATTTTGAGATTAAAACTGTATCGTGATCTACAATCTTCTGCACGTCATTATGCGTACCAAACCCCTTAAAACCCGTAGTGTTTGATGCGGTCTCAAGACGACGATCGTTTTGCTTAACGTTTTATATTAAATTTGACAAGACCTACAGTCTTTCCTATATTGATTTCATCCGAAGACTCCGAAGACGAAGTGCAGAAAGATTAACTCAGCTACCGTCTAAAGAACGAAATCTTTGACGCTCATCGTAATATTAGGCGATGCGCAGACTTCTTTTGACTTGGCAAATAAAATTCGCGGGCATACAAACGAAGTCTACCTTCGTGGACTGCTTTCTCAGGTTGACTGTGAGTGTGCGGAGGCACGCTTTGGCTGGATTAGGAGCGGTTTTAACTATCAAGTTTAAAGTTGCATATCACCTAATATCGTTCTAGCAATCTCTGACTCAAGGAGTGGAAATGCTTAGAAAGCTCAGGCTGGGAACTCAATTTACGTTGCTACTCACTCTGATTTTTCTAGGTGGAACAATTCTGAGTGGAATTACATTGTCACGGGCAATGCAGCACAAAGCCGAGGATGAAGTTTCAACAAAAGCTGAAATCCTGACTCAAACTATGAATGCAGTCAGAAGCTATACCAGTGAACACGTTGCGCCTCTGCTTCAAAAACAGTTAGAGACCTCGCCCAAGTTTATCAGCGAAACCGTTCCGGCTTACGCCGCCCTAGAGGTCTTTGAGAATTTCCGCAGCCAGCCTGAACACCGCAATTACATCTATAGAGAAGCGACCCTCATTCCCCGATCGTATCGATTGGACTTAGACCAAAAAGCAGGTGAAATTGCCTGGGTCGGCGTGAATCACATCACGGTTTATTCCATGCTAGAAGACCGTGAACTGCGCGGTTCAGAACTCGAAGAACGCTGGATTCCGCTTCAAGACAATGCCTACATTCTGCCGCCAGAAGAACAGGCAAACGATCCAGTCCAACGAGACATTCAGGATATTCCTAAAGTTCTCAAGTCGATCGAGCAATCTTGGCGCGATCCAGTTTCGTTTAATCGTCAGACCGCAGACTATTTGGTTGAATTACTGATTGAGAAAGCAAAGCTCTGGGATCACAGGCAGCGTGCAACCGTTAATTTCAAACTAGAGCAGGTTGCAGATATCGCCGCGATCGATCTTCTAATTACGGGGGTTGAAAGCAGTCTGTGGCTAGGTGAGCGATTCGCCCAAGATTTAACCCTGCTATTCCCCTCGCTTAGCGTCAAAACCATTTCTGCCAATCAGCTTTTACAACGATTGCAGTATGACTGGAAAGGGTTGCGTCTGGGTAAAACCTCGATCGTGCTGGCGATTAGTCAGTCTGGGCAGACCTTTCCGACCTTGCAAGCGACCAACGCTCTAGAAGAACTCCGCCGCCAAGGAAGTATCAGCGAACTCTTCATTATGACGGGAGAGATTTGTAGTCTGATGGGAACTGCGATCGCACAGTTGTTGGAACAACCGCAAGTGGCGAACTGAACCGATCTTCAGATCATCAGCAACTGATTCGGAGTAGTCAGAAATGGGCATGGCACATCCTAGAAACTCCCTTAGCTTGGGGAATTCATGCGCTCTATATTCTGATTACCGTAGGATTGCACGCGCCATTGGTTCAAACCTTATTTCGTGCGATGTTTGGCGTTGCAAATTTGCCAGTTCCTACGTTGTTGCTCCCATTGCTCACAGTGGCAGATATCTTGCTCTATATTTTTGGTCCTTGGCTTTGGAGCTTGGGACTGCGCTCTGTGCAGAAGAGACCCCTCCTAGCCCGTACCGGAAAGCGATCGCTTGTGATTGGCGATGTGCCTTGGGTTCATCAACTCTTGAAAGTGTATGTCAGCAAACTATTTTCACTCAGCTACGGTATCGCTTCCCTAGACGTTCATGGTGCGAATCCACAAGATCATATGCTGCACCATTTTGGTCATCGAGTCGTCAGAGGGACGTTAATCTTCTTAGGAGTCCCCGATGGGCGACGCAGCCCGACGCAAAAAGAGAATGAAAGTGCAATCATCATGACGGGCAAGCAAGCAACTGGAGTCCGAAATTTAGATACAGGAGCAGAAATCATCGCCTTGGGGCACAACAGCGCGATCGCACATCAAGGCTTTCAAGACGCGATTATTTTGTCTAGTGTCTCGCCTGTTTTGATTGAGTCGAATGACAGTCCTCTCGAACGACAGATCACGCTGGGGCAATTCCGAGAAGCCCGGTTTGATTCATTTGAGCGATTGTTGGCAAGCTACGTCTTTTTCTGGGCATTGGCAAAACAGGTCGCGTCTTTTCCCTTGCTGCGATATCAACATTGGAAGTCCCAAAGCCGCACCCGCATTATGACAACCGCTGCCCCTGTTTCACGCGCCACACTCAACCTCTCAAAGCGCCCAATGGAGCGAAAGTAGCAGCAGTTGTGTCAACATACGTTATCTTGCGATCGCCGGAACCAATGATAGGGTTCTACCACGGTTTGTTGTTGAACTGAACGATCGCCAACTTTTTTCAACAGTTCTCAATTCTCACAAACGGCAGCATTGTTTTAACAATAGCTCTGCGATCGCGAATATCATCAGCCGTATGACTGGAAATTCGATCTCTAACATTGACAGATTAATTCGCGCAAACGGGACTGCAAAAGAGAGATGAGTTCAGTGCAAAAATCGCGGATTTGTTTGAGATGTTCAATCAAGCTCATGACAACTTAGATCAAGAGCAACTCCTTTATTCTCCTGTTTATACCGCCGATAAATCAGCCCTGCCAAGAAGCGGGGATGAAATTCGCACTCTTCGGTTAACCTGCGCCTAGAGGAATAGGAAACTAGGGGGCGGTTAGGGTCTAAGGCTAGATACAAAATGCTGGATTTGCAGTAGACAATGCGATACGTTCCTCTCAACCGTAAGTCAAACGTCTGACTATAGAAAGCTTTATGGCAAATCCTGTCGAGTTTAATTTGTTTGCTCCTTATAACAAGGAAGCCGCGATCGTCGGTTCGTTTTCAGATTGGAACGAGATTCCGATGCAGAAAGGCGACGATGGCTATTTTCGGGTCACGGTCGATTTAGAAGATGGGACGCACGAATACAAGTTTCGAGTGCGATCGAAAAGCTGGTTTTTTGAGCCAGATGAGTGGGTCGATGTCACCGACCCCTACGCCACCGATGTGGATGGCAAAAGCTCTAGCGAAAATTCTATCGTCCAGATTCACGGCGGCGATCGCACGGTTGATCACTATGTTTGGCAACATGACGATCAGCCGCTGCCTGCCGATCGTGAGCTTGTGATCTATGAACTGCACATGGCAGATTTTTCGGGTGGCGAAGACGATCCCAAGGTGCGGGGCAAATATGTCGATGCGATCGCAAAGCTCGATTATTTGTCTGAGTTAGGCGTAAATGCGATCGAGCTAATGCCGCTCAAAGAATATCCAGGGGATTATAGCTGGGGCTACAATCCACGGCACTTTTTTGCAACCGAATCGAGCTACGGTTCCACCGCCGATCTCAAGCAATTTATAGATGAGTGCCACGGTCGCGGTATTCGCGTCATTATGGATGGAATTTATAACCATTCTGAAGCCTCCGCTCCGCTCACCCAGATTGATCACGACTATTGGTATCACCATGAGCCGCGCGACCCAGATAACAATTGGGGACCCGAATTTAACTATGAATTTTATGATGATCAACTAGATACCTATCCTGCTCGTCGCTTTATTGGGGATACCATTCGCTATTGGGTTTCCGAATTTCATCTCGATGGCATTCGCTATGATGCTGCCCGACAGATTGCCAATTATGATTTCATGCATTGGATTGTTCAGCAAGCAAGAGAAACAGCAGGAGGAAAACCGTTTTATAACGTTGCCGAACACATTCCTGAAACCACCAGTATTACCAATGCCGACGGCCCGATGGATGGCTGCTGGCACGACAGTTTTTATCATTGCCTGCTAGAACACATGACTGGCGAAGTGTTCGACCTAGAACGACTCAAAGATGCGATCGATTGCAAACGTCAAGGATTTATGGGCACAACCAACGTGGTCAACTATCTGACCAATCATGATCACAACCATGTGATGGCAGAGTTGGGCGATCGCCAGATTCTAGACGAAGCCGCTTTTCAACGGGCAAAATTGGGTGCTGCCGTGTTACTGACTGCCGTAGGCGTGCCCCTTATTTGGATGGGCGAAGAATTTGGTGAATATAAACACAAAGTGCAAGAGCAAGCCAAGATTGATTGGACGCTGCTAGGGGGCGATCTCAATCGCGGGCTGTTTGAGTATTACAAAGGTCTGATTGCATTGCGAAAAAGCAATCGCGCGCTCTACACCGAAAACATCAACTTCTTCCACGAAAACCCAGAGGCAAAAGTGCTGGCATACACGCGGTGGAATGACGAAGGCTCGCGAGTTGTGGTTGTCGCCAATTTTTCAGAGCAGTTCTTGGCAGGATATACAGTGCCAGATTTTCCAGAAAATGGAACGTGGCACGAATGGACAGGAAACTATGATGTGGATGCAAATGATAGTTCTCTAATGACTGACCTGGGTGCGTTTGAGGCAAAAGTGTTTGTCTGGCAGTGATTCTTGACTTAGCATTGCTCATCCCATTGGTCACAACAAACAGAGCAGATAGACGGATTTAAACCCTTTATCTGCTCTATTTGGTGTTAGTTGATTTAGGCTAGCAGGGCTACTTTGCTGTGAGCCGAGGAAAGGGGTTGTTAGCAGATAGCGTCACGAATGGAGCGACATTCGTGATCTCAGGAAAGAACAGATCTTTGTGCTGCTACGAAACCTTTGTGAGGCTTTTTGTTAAAGCAGGTTTACGTGATGGGTTAGGTAGCGCGTCTGGATTGAGCGAAACGCTGATCGCAGACTGACTCGGCAAAATCATGTCGCCCATGATCGACTGAGCCAACATCCGACGATACAAGTCGCTTAGCTGAGCCGCTACTCCTGTCCAACTAAAATTCTGTTGAACCCGCTCAGATGCCCGCTTTCTGAGCTTTCTCGCCCATAGTTCATCGCTCAAAATCCGCTCGATCGCAGCGGCAAAAGCAGTTTCATCTTGAGGCGGAACCAGCAATCCTGTTTCTTCAGGAACAACGCTAAATTTTAGTCCACCGACATCGGATGCAACTACCGGAGTCCCACAAGCCATGGCTTCGATCGCAACTAACCCAAATGGCTCATAGTGGCTAGGAATGACACACACATCAGCCGCCGTATAGTAGAGCGGCAAGCGATCGTGCCCTACTCGTCCGGCAAACGTGGTGTGTTCTGCTAATCCTAATTCACCAACAAGTTGCTCAATGCGTTGGCGTTCTTGCCCGTCGGGTTTTGTTGGGTCGCTGCCGCCCACGATCACAAGGCGTAAATTAGAGGCATCTACAGTGTTGCGCTTAATGAGTTGAGCCGCTCTCACGAGTGTTTCGATTCCCTTGCGCGGATCAAATCGCCCGACATAGACGATAACTTCATCCGTTGGCTTTAACCCAAGCTGGAGCCGAGCGTCTACCTTAGGAATTGCGTAAAATCGGCTAATATCTGTTCCACAAGGAATCACTTCAATATGTCCCAAATCAGAAACGAGCGATCGCAGCATGTCTGCTTCCTGCGGACTCGTGGCAACGGTGCAATGGGCGTTTTCTAAGATGGCTTTCTCAACCGCTAATCGGGTCTCTGCGATCGCAGGACGATGGGGCACAGCTTGATACTTCACCGCCCCCAGCGAATGATAGGTATTAATCAACTGAACATTGTGGGTTTTTTGTACCTCTAGCCCCACCCAAGCCGACATCCAATAATTCGTGTGAATTAACGGATAGTGATGCTTGGCTTGGTACTTGTGAAACTCTTCCACAAATTGCGGCATATACTCAAACAAGCGATCGCGGGGGACGAATTCTTCTGGTCCTGCGCTCAGACGAATGGTGCGGCAATGAGGGTTGTGCTGCACGATCGTCGGATCGTCTGCTTTTGCCTTGCGGGTAAACATATCCACCTGCCAACCCAGTTTCGACAGGGCTTCTCCAACTTGCCGCACATAGACATTTTGCCCGCCCGCTTCTTCCTTGCCAATCTCAGCCGCCGGATCGCCATGATCTGAAATGAGTGCGATCGCTTGTCGATTTGGCGTTTTCGAGCGGGGCGCAAAAAACGTCGATTGCGACGCCGTAGACCCACTAGTGGATGTAAGTGACTTTCCGTTTACAAATACCATAACGTTCACCTCATAAAGACGAAGTAGAGGCGATAGGGAGGGCGAACCACAGCCAACTTAGCCTATTGCCTCGTTTGGACAAAAAACGGGTTATCAGACCTCTTTACAACCTTAGCCAATCCCAAACGCTGAGGGTAGAGCGCAAATAGCGAACCACCCAAAGCAAAGTTGGGACAAAAAAAGGCGGATGCACTTGCTCCACCTGGCTAATTTCGTCTGTCTGACAGAGTGCTTAAGCTCAACAAGCGACCATTTTGCTTAAATCGTTCACCCATCAACTGACGGTAAACAGTTTCATAGCCATCGGTCATTTGCTGAACGCTGAATTTATCAATCACCTGCTGGCGACAGGCGCTGCGATCGAGATCAGGAACTTGATCTAGTGCTGCAATGCAATCATCAATCGACTCGCACAAAAATCCGCTCTTTCCGTGAGCAATGACTTCTGGTGCAGACCCTAGATTCATACCAATGACAGGCGTTCCGGATGCCATCGATTCCACCATCACCAAGCCAAACGGTTCACGCCAAGTGATGGGGAAAAGGGTAGCATACGCATTGCCCATTAATGTGTTTTTCTGAACATGATTGGCTTCGCCCAAATACTCAATCTGGTCGCCATCAATGTGGGGCTTAAGTTCGGTTTCGTAAAATTCTTGATCAACAATATCAACTTTTCCTGCCATCTTGAGCCGCCAGCCTGTGCGCTTGGCAATCTCGATCGCAATATGAGGACCTTTCTCCGGCGACAACCGACCTAAAAATGCTAGATAGGGCGGATCAGACGGCTCAGCATAGAATTTGTAGCTGTCTACATCAATGCCGTTATAAACCGTGGCAACGCAGTTTAGTTTCAGACGAGCCTCTCGCTGTGCGTCTGAGATACTCACAAATGGCTGCTTGTGAGCATGGCTAAACATCTTTTCATTATCTGAAGTAAAAACGCCGTGCAGCGTGTGAACGGTTGGGGTTTTTGTAAAGTTTGCATAAGGTAGAGCCGCACAACCCATGTGAGAATGAATCACATCAAATTCGTGAGCGCGCTCGTAAACCTGGGTTAGCTGAAGCATCTCATAAATTTGATACTCCTTCACGAGGGGATCGAGACGCACTGCACGAGCATGAACTGACTCAAGCTTTGCCAGGGTCAACGAATCGCCAGTTGCAAACAGTGTGACTTCATGTCCACGGCGCACTAGCTCATCGGTTAGCAAGCTCACGACCAACTCAATACCGCCATAGGCTGGAGGGGGAACCCGCTCCCATAATGGCGCAACTTGAGCAATCCGCATGTAAACCTCCTACAAGGTTAATGATTCCAAAGTTAATAGTTCGGTAGCCTCATTACGAGTAAAAGCGTGCCTGCATGGGCATGAAAGCGCAGGGTCGCTAAGATATGTTTAAGATAAAACTCATATTTTGCCAAGACGGAAATTTCGACTTGACAAATCAAAAAGTGTCTTCCGTCTCACACTCGTAATATATCGAAGGTTACAGGAGTGGCTAGGCAAAAGTACTGACCTAGTGGTAGATTTCGGAGCGGCTACCAGACTGATTTTTCGGAATTATATCTCAGTCGGAATATATATCTGTATGACCTTGGAGAAGGATTCGTGTGTTCTCAAATCTAACCGTACTTCTCCGTGTTCGGTTATTACGCCATCGGTAACAATAGCAGGGTGCGATTTTTGGGAGACTGATTTTAGCGATCGCAGCTAACACTATTTGTAAACCAGAGTTTTTTGCAAACGAGGATTTTAGCGATCGCAGTCAAGCTGATCTTTCCTCAACTTCAAATGGCGATAATCCGAAGACGTGCAATTCTGGCATTAAGTTCGTACGTTAGCGCAAAAAAGAGCATCTGACCGACAAATCTCAGCAACTTGGCAAAAACTTTGCTAAAGCTACGCCATCTAGCGTATTCGACTTCTCGATCCAAGCACCTTCTGATTTGCCTCCTTATCATCCTGCTCTGCCCAAGAAAAAAGTGCATGTATGACGATTTGTCCTTAAATCAATACTTCTTGCAATATATTGACGTACTTGTTCAACATTTCTCTAGTTAGATGAGGCTAGATCCGATTTTTACCCTCCCAACTTACAACTCTCCCAACCTTGCGCCCATCTTGAATATCAGGGTCGAGCACCGATCCTGCCCGCGCTTGAATGACGATGCAGTACAAGTTTTCTGCGGGAGAGGTGTTTCGCCAGCAACGTTCCCCCTCACAATCAACTTTCACAACGGTGCCTTCGGTCACTGAAAACACTGCATCATCAACCTGAAACTCGCCCTCGCCCTGGATAAAAATATAAATTTCTTCGTTCAAGCAATGCGTGTGATAAAACGAGAGAGATTTTCCGGGCGGGAGGGTATTGAAAGAAATTTCTGTGCTGCTGAGGTTGAGCCGCTCCTTCAAAAATACTTTCCCTTGGACGGTGAGAGGAACGGTAGTTGCCTTGAAGGTAAATTGCGCTAGCTCAGAGAAAGCTCCAAGATTGACAACTGCAAAGTTATTACCTACTTTAGTATCCATAGCTTTCTAAATCTTAAATTGCAAGTTAAAAGTAACACTATCAAAATAACTTGTAAAATGCAAGCAAACAGTTCAAGGTTTAGGTTCATAGTTTATGCAAGAGCGTCGTTCGAGTTGCCCGATCGCATGTACGTTAGACCTGATTGGCGATCGCTGGACGTTGCTGATCATTCGCGACATGCTGTTTCTGAAAAAACAACGATTTGATGAATTCTTAGACTCGCCTGAAGGAATTTCAACCAATATTTTGACTGATCGGCTCAAAAAACTAGAACACCTTGGCTTAGTTTCTAAACAGCCTTACAGCGCCCATTCTCGTCGCATGAACTACCATCTGACTGAGCAAGGAGAAAGCCTACGCCCGGTGCTAAAAGCGATTGCCAAGTGGGGACTCAGCAATGTTTCAGAAACTCAACCTGCGATCGCACTTCCCTTCTCTCCCCCTCCTCTGTTGCCTTCTTCTCCATCCTTGCCCCTCGCTCAGACCGATGAACCTTTGCTGGATTGAGGAGAAGCCTAGTCCAGTTCATCGTTAGTAAAAAATTGCCCCAAACACAACTTGTACACCAGAAAGCCACGTTAGAATGGCAAAGGCTTATTCAGACTTTTACCCGCAGACTAACGACGAGTCTAAACCTGTCATTTCGAGGTGGGAAGAGTCGTCGAGGTAGCAGCCAACCTCGTGATCTATCGTCCATCGATTATGCAGAGGAGAAAACTGTGTCTGTCGAAACTATTGAGCAGCGCTCAACGTCAACCGTCCGTAAACCTGCCCCCCGCTATCGCGTGTTACTTCATAACGATGACGTTAACCCCATGGAGCATGTGGTGCAGGTGTTGATCCAAACCGTGCCCAGCCTAACTCAGCCTCAGGCAGTCAACATCATGATGGAAGCTCATGTAAATGGGCTTGCCTTGGTGATTACTTGCGCTCAAGAACCGGCTGAGTTTTACAGCGAAACTCTGAAAATGCACGGTCTAGATAGTACAATCGAGCCTGACGAATAGCGCCCCATCCGACGACATTATCCGACGACGACATTGAAACCCAATTTTACCCAGATCGCTCAGTTTCCAACTCCTGCCCGGATTGGGCTATTTGTCGTGATGCTGTTGCTGATGTGGGTTCCGATCGCGTTGCCGATCGATTGGTTTGTGAGCGCTACTTATGGAAACACTGAAGCGGCTCGCAACCTTGTCACCATTTTAACGATGCCCCTGCTGTACGCTGAGTTTGTTCTTTTGGTGGTGCTGTGGGGGCGCTTTGTTTACGGTCAGACTAATCTTTTCAAGCGCTATGGCTTTCGGCAGCCCCGCAAAAATCTTCGCGATGTCGTTCGGGGGGTGAGTGTCGGTCTGCTGAGCTTGCTGCTGATGTTTGTGCTGCAAAGTGCCTTTGGCTGGGTGGTCTGGCAATTTCCTCAACCCACTTTTGCGCGGATCTTTCTAGAGGGGGCAGGCGTTGCGATCGCGTACGGTGTGGCAGAAGAATTATTATTTCGCGGCTGGTTATTAGATGAACTTCAGCGCGGCTATTCGGCGCAAACGGCTCTTCTCACCAGCAGCATCATTTATGCGGCACTGCACTGCATCCGCCCACTGCAAGAATCGATTCAGTTTCCAGCGCTGATTATTTTAGGTCTGATCTTGGTGTGGGCAAAGCGGCTCACTCAAGGGCGGCTGGGGCTGTCGATTGGGTTTCACGCGGGGCTGATTTGGGGCTACTACATCGTCAATGTGGGGCAGTTGGTGACCTATTCAGACCAGGTTCCAGAGTGGGTAACCGGGATTGGTCGAAACCCATTGGCAGGAATTGTGGGCATTTTCTCCCTTGGTGCGATCGCACTTTGGATACGGGGGGCTGCCCGACGCCAGGGCAGAGTGGGCATGTCTTAGGAGGCTTAGAGTGCTGCGAAAAGCAGTGTATTCTAAAGACAAAAATTTCAGGATATTTATGCAACTCGATCCGCGAACGGCGGCTTCTTTGTCAAAACTACGCACGATTTCTCACGTTCTCGACAATGCGATCGCACTTCCCGGAACGCGCTATCGCGTTGGGCTTGATCCCGTCTTAGGATTGCTGCCTGGCGGCGGAGATATGATCGGCGCAATTCTTTCGATCTACATGGTGTGGGAGTCGGCTCAACTGGGGGTGCCACCTGCTACCGTCACGAAAATGGTCTCAAATCTAGTTTTAGACGCGGCACTCGGTTCGTTTCCTGTGGTGGGAGACTTTTTTGATGCAACGTGGAAAGCCAACAGCAAAAATCTTTCCCTCTTAGAAGCTCACTTAAATGCCCCAAACGTTGAGAAAAAAGCCAACCCAGCGTTTGTCCTGTTGCTGCTAAGCGGCTTTTTAATGCTTGCGATCGCGCTGGCTGCCCTCACTGGAGTGATCATCGCCCTGGTCTGGAACGCCCTCTTTCAATAAAACCTCAACTTGAGACTTCCCACAAGTGGAATCGACCCTAGTCCAAAGAGGGCTATCTTCGATGGCGTAAGTCCTGTGCAATAATAGTTCGGCTGTTTCTCACCGCATCTGATGGCTCCAACGACGAAAACTGCCAAATCTCTCACCCTCGCTGACCTTGACCAAGATTTAGACCTTGGGTTTCAGCTTCCCGACCCAAACGATGAGGAGATTTCAGAGATTGACTTTCGGCAGCAGATCGAGCGGGCTTGGCAGGTGTGCGATCGCTTTGATTTGCAAACCGATATTTGGCGCGGACAGATTTTGAGAGCGGTGCGCGATTGGCACTGCCAAACTCCGAAGGATCGCGAAAAGCAACGCGGCGACGGGCGCGGAGCCGGATTTCTCAACTGGCTGCAAGATCGAGAAATTAGCAAAACCAGTGCCTACAGCTTGATCGAACTGGCGAACAGTGCCGATACGCTGCTGGAAACCGGCTATCTTGACGCGCAAGATGTCAACCGGTTTAGCAAACGGGCGTTTGTTGAAACCGCGCAGTCGGCTCCGGAAGTGCAGCAAATGGTGGGAGATGCCGCAAAACGCGGCGATCGCATTACCCGCCGCGAAGTCCGCCAACTTTCAGACGATTGGTCGGCAATGTCCTCTGATCTGTTGCCCGAAGAACTTCGTGCTAAAGTCACCGATCAAACGATTCCGACGCGCTATGTTGCACCGTTAGTTCGCCACTTAGAGAAACTGCCCGAAGCCCATCAAGCCTCGATTCGTGAAGCGATGGCAGACCATCCTGATTTGGATACGCTCAAGCAGGCAACGGGTGAAGCGCGATCGCTCTGTCGCTATCTCGAATCGGCTGCCCACGTCCAAGCGCTTGATGATCTCGATATGGAGCAAGCCTTAGAGGAAGCTTTGCGCCTCGGATGCCTCAATACCACGGCAGAAATTGTGAACCAAGCCGCGCAGTTAGAAGGTGCGATCGCAAAGCTCTACACCACCTGGAAACGCCTGAACAGTCTATCTGAGCGGCTTTACGTGGATACCGGAGCCAGCACCCCAAACCTCCGCACACTGTTGAAATCCTTAGAGCGGTTATCGGGCGAAGAAATTGAATTCTTTTTTGGTGATCCCAGAGGCGACAAATTTTCGCGCACCATTCGATTGAAATTAGAAGCAGATTTAGCCCTAGATACTGGAACTTGGGAAGCCTCCTAAAGCGTTGCTCACCGGTTACCGCCCCGAATGTTTCGCCACACAACACGCGGATCAAACCACTGTCGGTAGCGATCCGCTACTTCCTTGCCGACAATCAGTACCCCAATCCAAAATATTATTTTTGTGCCACATAAAAAGCGCCACCGCCGTTGCTGCCTTTTGCGAAAGCGGTAGTCTCATAAACGGCACAGCAAACGCCAATCCCCATGGCACAAACGAAACTATGATTAGCCCAATTCCCACCTTTCTCATTAACTCACCCTAGTAAAATCGGTGCCATTCTAGAATGAGAACATTAATTCTTAATCCCTGTAGTCGCAATGCCTCGAATTAGCTGGCGCTGACCGATCAAAAACAGCACAATCACCGGAATTGTCGCAATCACCACAGCAGCCATCATCAGCGCCCAACTGTTTGTAAATTGTTCTTGAAAACTGGCTAACGCTAACTGCACCGTTCGCAATTCTGGGCGAGTTGTAAACACCAAGGGCTTAAACAAATCATTCCACTCGCCAATAAACGTAAACAAAAACAAGGTCACCAACGCCGGACGAGCCAACGGCAACATAATGCGCCACACCACCTGCCAGCGATTTGCCCCGTCTAACATTGCCGCTTCTTCTAACTCTACCGGAATGGTTTGAAAATATTGCCGCATCAGGAAGATGCCAAATCCATTCGCTGCTGTCGGTAAAATCAACGCACCGTAAGTGTTAATTAAATGTCCCCATTTCAGCACCAAAAAAATTGGGATCACAAGAATTTGAAACGGGATGACTAGCGTGGCTAGAACTAGTAAAAGCAATGCTTGTTTGCCCCGAAATTTGAGTCGTGCTAAAGCGTAGCCTGCCAACGCCGACGTGAGGATCTGCAACGCCGTCACCGCTAGGGCAACCAGCGTCGAATTGGCAAACGCCAGCAGAAACCCGCCGCGATCCCAGGCAACTCGATAATTTTCTAACGTTATCGAAGCAGCCCCAACCTGATCTCCAGTAGGCATCAACGACGTTATCAGGACAACGCCCAACGGCAGCAGCACGACTCCCGCTCCGATCGCCAGCAACATAAACCAAAAAATCGGCGTTACAGATTTAGGATTGATTAGGCAGAAGAATCGATCGCGGTTCATATCATCGGGAAAACGGCTTTGCTAGAAAATTAGCATTTCTACACGTTACACTAACCCTTGACCGGCTCAGACTCAAAAAATGGCGTTTTACCTGTCTAAAGCACCACGATAGGGAGAATTTAAGGATTTTCGGCTCCATCCTTAGCCTGAGACGGTAAAGTGTAGGTTAGGAGCTAAATCGGAGTTAAGCCAACCCCCCGCTTTTCCCTAACCCCGAACCTTAATCGGCATGTGCCGATGTTGTCGTGACCAGGAGACACCGAATTTATGCCGCAACTTGAGGCGACCCCAGAATTAGATTTCCAAAGTGAAATCTACAAAGATGCGTATAGCCGCATTAATGCGATCGTGATCGAAGGCGAACGCGAAGCCCACGATAATTATCAACAGTTAGCCGAATTGCTTCCAGACGAGAAAGATAATTTATTAGGTCTGGCGAAGATGGAAAATCGCCACAAAAAAGGCTTTGAAGCGTGTGGAAAAAACTTGAAAGTAACGCCAGACATGGAGTTTGCCCAAGCGTTCTTTTCTCGATTGCACGATAACTTTCAAGTAGCCGCCGCAGAAGGCAAAATTGTCACCTGCTTACTGATTCAGTCGCTGATTATCGAGTGTTTTGCAATTTCGGCATACAACATCTACATCCCGGTTGCTGACGACTTCGCTCGAAAAATCACTGAAGGCGTTGTCAAAGATGAGTATCTACACCTCAACTTTGGCGAAGAATGGCTTAAGGCAAACTTTGAAGCGTCTAGGGCAGAGTTAGAAGAAGCCAACCGCCAAAACCTTCCTCTGGTGTGGAAAATGTTGAATGAGGTCGAAACCGATGCTCACGTTCTGGCAATGGAACGAGAAGCCTTGGTCGAAGACTTTATGATTCAGTATGGTGAAGCGCTGAGCAACATCGGCTTTACGACACGCGACATCATGCGAATGTCAGCCTATGGGCTGTCGGCTGTCTAAGTTTATGCCTATCGGCTGTGGGAGAAGAGATTCTCATAGCCGATTTTTACCTGCCTAAGCGTCTAGCTTTAGGCTAGGAAGGCTGCGCTCCTCTAGACTTCGCGTTGCGAACTCCTGTAGAGCTTGGCACAAATGATCGTAAACCCCAATCTCCGATTACGACTTCCCCTGATCTCTTTTTTGGTTTTACTTTTTTAGTTTTAGATCTTTCAACACCTGGATCTCAGGCTCAAATCCATCGATGTTTGGTTTAATTGGTCATCTTACAAGCTTAGAACACGCTCAATCTGTCGCACGAGAACTGGGTTATCCAGAATATGCTGATCAGGGGTTAGATTTCTGGTGTAGTGCGCCGCCTCAAATCGTAGACACCATCAAAGTTACCAGTGCCACAGGGCAAACCATTGAAGGGCGTTATGTCGAGTCCTGTTTCTTGCCAGAGATGCTAGCAAGTCGCCGGATTAAAGCGGCCACCCGGAAAGTGATTAATGCGATGGCCCATGCCCAAAAGCACGGAATCAATATTACGGCGTTGGGCGGTTTTTCGTCGATTATTTTCGAGAATTTTAACTTGCAGCAAGTTCAGCAAGTCCGCAATGTCAAATTAGAGTTTGAACGCTTTACGACGGGAAACACTCACACGGCTTACATTATCTGTCGGCAGGTTGAGCAGGCATCTCAACAAGTTGGCATCGATCTGTCTCAAGCTACGATCGCAGTCTGCGGTGCAACAGGAGACATTGGCAGTGCTATCTGTCGCTGGCTAGATGCCCGTACTGATGTGGCTGAGTTGCTGCTGATTGCCCGTGACCAAGAACGCTTGCAAACCCTGCAATCTGAGCTTGGGCGTGGCAAGATTATGGGGCTAGAAGCCGCGTTACCCGAAGCCGACATCATTGTTTGGGTGGCGAGTATGCCCAAAGGCGTTGAGATCGATCCGGCCGTTTTGAAGCAGCCTTGCCTGCTGATCGATGGCGGCTATCCCAAAAATCTGGGCGTGAAGGTGCAGCATCCGGGGGTGCATGTTCTCAATGGCGGTATTGTTGAGCATTCGCTAGATATTGACTGGCGCATCATGAGCATCGTGAATATGGATGTTCCGGCGCGACAACTCTTTGCCTGTTTTGCTGAATCTATGCTTCTAGAATTTGAGAAGCTCTACACCAATTTTTCCTGGGGGCGCAATCGCATTACCGTTGAAAAGATGGATCAAATTGGGCAGGCGTCGGTCAAGCATGGCTTTCGCCCTCTACTGATTTAATGGACTAATGGGGCGGGTTGTCTACCCTTCACTATTCCCGTACTCTAGATCTATAGCGTCTTGACCCTTCTCCTCCATTGGAGCACTTTTTGGCATGGCTAATTCCTCCGATCGTCGCCCCATTTTGCTTGACTTTGAAAAGCCTTTGGCAGAGTTAGAGACCCGCATTATCCAGATTCGGGAACTTGCCGAAGAAAACGAGGTCGATGTTTCTGATCAGATCCATCTGCTTGAGGAGCGAGCGGTGCAGCTTCGTCAGGAAATTTTCAGCAGCTTGACGCCTCTGCAACAGCTTCAAGTTGCCCGCCATCCTCGCCGACCCAGCACGCTGGACTATGTTCAGGCAATTAGCGATGATTGGATGGAGTTGCACGGCGATCGCGGCGGTCATGACGACCCGGCGATGGTTGGCGGGGTAGCGCGGATTGATGGACGCCCGGTGGTGATTGTGGGGCAGCAAAAAGGGCGAGATACCAAAGATAATGTGTATCGAAACTTTGGGATGGCGTCTCCTAGCGGCTATCGTAAAGCCATGCGCCTGATGGAGCATGCCAGCCAATTTGACATGCCGATCATTACGTTTATCGATACGGCGGGGGCGTTTCCGGGGCTTGTGGGAGAGCAGGAAGGGCAGGGAGAAGCGATCGCATATAATTTGCGCGAGATGTTTCGTTTGGAAGTGCCGATTATTTGCACCGTGATCGGGGAAGGTGGATCGGGCGGCGCGCTGGGGATTGGCGTCGGCGATCGCTTGATGATGTTTGAGCATTCAGTCTATACCGTCATTAGCCCAGAAGGCTGTGCTTCGATTTTGTGGAGAGATGCTGCTAAAGCGCCGCAAGCCGCAGAAGCTCTCAAAATCACAGCCCAAGATTTGAAGACGTTGGGGATTTTAGATGAGATTTTGCCAGAGCCGATCGGTGGCGCTCATTCTGACCCCTTGAAAACCGCAGAAACCCTTAAAGCGGCGATCGTGCGACATCTTGCTGAACTCGATCAACTCACCTCAGAGCAACGATGTGACCTCCGCTATCAAAAGTTCCGGAGCTTTGGAGTCTTCATCGAAGCGGGGATGATGCCTGCACGCTAACTCCTGCTGAAATGAACGGCTTCGCGATATAATTAACAATTGTTAATGAGTTTCTTATTTCCACCGTTGCTAGATTCTCTGCAACCCTGATATTGACTAGCTTTTAAGCCAATCTAAACCTAGAGAGGACTCCTGTTTTTCCGACTTCATTCGTATCTTGTGCGATCGCTGCTGACATCCCTTTGCCCCAATCCCTTTTTCCACGTTTTCTAAGAGAAAGGGAGCCGATCTCCCTACTTTTGATCCTCTCTTTTGAAGGAGGCTAGGGTGATGGGGTTGAGTGTTGTCAGGTCAGCCCAAGAATCGATAGGTTGGACTTGCCCCTGGTTTTCTGCGCTCTGTTCTCCGTGGCGCAGTTTTTCACTCAATTTTTCACTATTGTTTCTGGATGAGTATTCATGACTCCCTCCGAACATTGTGCTCTGATTACTGGAGCAAGCAGTGGCATCGGTGAGGCAACCGCCCTCGCTTTTGCTCAAGCTGGTATTGATTTGATGTTGGTCAGCCGTTCCGCTTCTAAGTTGGAAGCGGTGGCAGAGGCGGCGCGTCAGTTTGGTGTGGAGGTGCGAACTGAGGCGATCGATTTGGCAGAGATCGATCAGGTGCGATCGCGCATCCATGCGATCGCTTCAGAGGTGGGTACGATCGATATTCTCGTCAACAATGCAGGCATGGGCTACACCGGAACCCTGATGGAGACGCCCCTAGCCGATTGGCAGCATGTGATTGATCTCAATCTCACCAGCGTTTTTCAAGTGATTCAGGGCGCACTGCCGACGCTGCGACAAAAGCATCGCAGCACCATCATTAACGTTGCCTCTGTTGCCGCCCATCAAGCGTTTCCCAACTGGGGAGCCTACTGTGTCAGCAAATTTGGGCTGTTGGCATTGTCCAAAACCCTGGCGGCTGAAGAGCGCGCCCATGGCATTCGCGTTGTAACGGTGTCCCCTGGCTCGGTGAATACCGCGATTTGGGATACAAAAACGGTGCAAGCAGACTTCGATCGCAGCCAAATGTTGACGCCTGATGTAGTAGCTCAGTCGATTCTTCATGCGGCTACGATGCCGCCTGATGCGGTTGTTGAGGAGATTCTTCTGATGCCGAATGCTGGCACGTTCTAGCGAAGGCTGGCATGGTCTAGCAACGGTAATGTTCGCGTTTTGACTTTTTGTACACATTCATTTCGACTTACTATGACTATCACTTCTCCTAATGGTTCGGATCTCCCCGATGCTAAGAAAAGCTTGGAGGCGAGACCCGATCGCAATACGCAAAACGGGCAAGAGGCGAAGATCACGCCGCCGACCGACGAGCATCTAGAAGCGATGAAAGATTCAGTGAGAACGATGCTGTTAGGCGTCGGCGAAGATCCCGAACGTGAAGGACTGCTGAAGACGCCGAAGCGGGTAGCCGAAGCGATGAGGTTCTTAACGAGTGGCTACAACCAATCGCTCGATGATCTGGTGAATGGGGCAATTTTTGATGAAGGGCACAACGAAATGGTGTTGGTGCGAGACATCAACTTCTTCAGTTTGTGTGAACATCATATGCTGCCCTTTATGGGCAAAGCGCACGTAGCGTATATCCCCAATCAAAAGGTAGTTGGGTTGAGCAAACTGGCGCGGATTGTGGAAATGTATTCTCGGCGATTGCAGGTGCAAGAGCGGTTGACGCGCCAAGTGGCAGAGGCAGTCCAGGAGATTTTAGAACCGAGGGGGGTTGCGGTTGTTATGGAGGCAACCCATATGTGCATGGTGATGCGTGGAGTCCAAAAGCCGGGGTCTTGGACGGTGACAAGCGCGATGGTTGGGGTATTTCAGGAGGATCAAAAGACGCGCGAAGAGTATCTCAATTTGATTCGCCATCAGCCTAGCTTTTGGTAGTTGGCGGTTGGGCGTTGTTAGAGGCTAGTTGACTTGAGCGCTGCGGGAGATGCTGCCCCAGGAATTAGTCACAGATGGTAGTGTTTTCATGTTTCGAGTCTTTCAACGTTTGGAATAGTTGGGCAACCTGCCTCAGGTTTTTGTCGCCTGGGGCAGTTTCAACCCCGCTAGAAAGATCGATGCCATCGGGTGAAACTAGATTTAGAGCGTCTAACACATTGTGAGGATTTAGCCCACCTGCTAGAAACCACGGACAATGAGGGCGAAACTGCTTTAGCATTGCCCAGTCGATCGTGCGTCCTGTGCCGCCTGCCTGGTCTGGATGGTAGGCATCGAGCAACAATGCATCAACCCAAGGTTCGTAAATGCTAGCTTGATTGAGATCGGCAATTGATCGGATTCGGAGGGCTTTAATGAGTTTAACATCGGGAAACGCAACGCGGAGATCATCACAAAAACGGGTTGATTCGCTACCGTGAAGTTGAACACAATTGAGATTGGCGTTTTCAACAGTCTGACAAATATCTTCAACACTAGCATTGAGAAAAACACCCACGCGATCGCAGGGCGTTTCATCGGGTAGTTGCTCGACGATCGCTCGAATCTGCTGAGGTGAGACATATCGTGGCGTGTTTGGAACGCAGATAAACCCCAGGGCGGTTGCCCCAAGAGATGCGATCGCTCGTCCTTGTTCCGGTTTTGTGATGCCGCAAATCTTGACCCCAAGTTCCATGGTTTCTTATCCCAACTCATTGAGTGATCTAAAAAATTGAATATTACCCGCGCTCTCTTGTTTGTATCAAAAATTTAACTGCTGTGTTAACTCTTAAAACAAAGTGGCATTTCTTCCCAAGAGCATAAGCATATCTCTCTATAATTCCAGGTGTTTGCAACGTTCAAGTCTGTGAACCAATTTCACAAGTTTAAGGAGAAACACCATGGTTTATTCAACGTTATTTGCGGCACTGTCGGTTGCTCCCCGCACGGCTGAATGGACACCTGCCGTAGGAATTGTCATGACCGCCTGTTGTTTATTTTCGGTAGCGATCGGGCGATTTGCCATTAAAAATCGTGGCGTCGGTCCCGAACTGCCCCTGTCTAAGCCTGACCTGTTTGCCGGTTTTGGATTACCTGAACTGCTTGGCACCATGAGCTTTGGGCATGTGTTAGGGGCGGGAGTTATTTTGGGGTTGACTAACGCAGGCGTGCTGTAGACCAAAGCCAATGAGGAGCCGATGAGGGTTACTAATGCGCGATGTACTGGTCAGTCAGCGTCGCCAAATGACTCGATAGCCGGTTTTCATCCCTCATCGCTTCTCCCCATCCTTCCCGTCTCGTCTATCCTGGAAGAAGATGCTTTAGGAAAGAGTCATGCAATCAGGTTGGCGAGTCGGATCATTACTTGGCATTCCTTTACTAGTCGATCCGTCTTGGTTCTTTGTCGTATTTCTGGTGACTCTGGGCGCTGGAGCCGAGTACCAAGCTAGATATGCTCAAGCCTGGGGCGTGCAGTTGGCTTGGGGCGTGGGATTTGCAACCGCGCTGCTGCTATTTTTGTCGGTGCTGCTCCATGAATTGGGGCATAGCCTCGTCGCCCGACTTCAAGGGATTCGGGTAGAGTCGATTACGCTGTTTTTCTTTGGTGGCATTGCCGCGATCGAGCAGGAACCGAAAACCCCAGGAAAAGCGTTTCAAGTTGCGATCGCAGGACCGCTGGTCAGCTTTAGTTTATTTCTGATTTTTGGATTGATCGGGTTTCTCGCTTCTGGGGATGAGGCTCCTCTCCAGGTTCTCTTCACTCGGCTAGCCGGAATCAATCTCGTGTTGACCTTGTTTAATCTGATTCCAGGATTGCCCCTCGATGGCGGTCAGGTGCTCAAGTCGATCGTTTGGAAAGCAACAGGCAGCCAAATTCAAGGGATTCGCTGGGCAGCCAGTTCTGGTAAATTGCTGGGCTTTGTAGCGATCGTTTGGGGGCTAGCAGACACCTTCGGCGTGACGCGATCGCTGGGTTTACCTCAGATCGGGGGTCTGTGGATTGCGCTGATTGGGTGGTTTATCGTGCAAAATGCGGCGACCTACAACCGTCTGACGGATTTGCAAGAAGCGCTGTTGAAGATTAAGTCTCAAGACGCGATGACTCGCGATTTTCGGGTGATTGATGCCGACATGACCCTGCGCCGGTTTGCTGATGATCATTTGCTCTCTGGAAATCGTGCCCCTGTCTACTATGCGGCGTCAAACGGTCGGTATCGCGGCATGGTAGATGTCGATGCTTTGCATCTGATAGAGCGCAGCGAGTGGGAAAGCAAGACCCTAGACAGCATTCTGAAGTCGCTGAGCGATGTGCCTGCCGTTCAAGAAACAACGCCGATCGTGGAAGTCATTCAGTTGCTTGAAGACAAAAATTTACCTCACATCACGGTGCTTTCTCCGGCTGAAGCGGTAGCTGGAGTGATCGATCGCGGTGATATTGTGCGGGCGTTGGGTCAGAAAATGAATTTGCCGATCTCCGATGCGATTATCAAACAAATTAAAGAAGAAGGAGCCTACCCCCCTGGTTTGAAGTTGGGTACGATCGCGCAGTCGGCAGCAGATTTGCGAGCAAAATAAGTCTCTAGTTTGTCGCGCTTTGGCTTAAAGTCTTTCACACTTCCAGTGGTTTACTAAGTGGGAGTGTGGGGTATGAGCTACAAGATCTTGTCTCTTAGTGGTGGCGGCGTGCGGGGGTTGATCACGGCTGTCTGGTTACAGCGCCTTGAGCAGAAATTAGGAACCCCGATCGCTCAGCACTTTGATCTGATAGCCGGAACGTCTACCGGAGCACTGATCGCGTGCGCGTTAGCGTCGGGCATACCTGCGATCGCAATCGTCGATCTTTACCGCACTCGTGCCAAAGACATTTTTCCAACTCCCAGAGCGTGGTGGCTCAATCGCTTTTGGCGGTTTTTGAGGCAGTTCTTCCAACCCCGCTATGATGGCGAAGGATTAGAGCGCGTCTTGCGAGACGTGTTTGGCGATCGCAGCTTTGGCGAGTTAAAGGTTCCAACGCTGATCACGACCTACGACTTGCACAGGCGCGAACCGCTGATCTTTAAAACGATCGAAGGCAGAGCAGAAAAGCATAATGGGATGCCAATTTGGGAAATTTGCAAAGCCTCGGCATCGGCTCCGGTCTATTTTCCAGCCCACCTTACCCGAATTAGAGGTCAGGTTGTGCCGCTCATTGATGGCGGTGTGGTGGCAAACAATCCGGCGGCATGTGCGATCGCGGAGGCAGTGCGAATTCACCACGATCGCGACGGTGCTGCCAGAGCCGATTTTGCTGAAGATCATGTTACAGAAGACAATTTTCGAGGCTTAAAAACCTTCGTCGTGGCATCGTTTGGCACAGGTGATGTCGCCCGCCCGATCAGCATCCGAGAATCTCAAACGTGGGGTGCGATCGGCTGGGCTTTGCCATTAATCAATGTTTTATTCGATGGTTCTGCGGATTCTGTCGATTATATTTCTCGCCAACTGCTGTCCTCAAGCGATTATTTTCGGTTTCAAACTGAGCTAGCTCCAGTGTTTGACGATATCGATCGAGCAGATGACGCTCACCTAAATGCTCTGATCCACGTTGCCGAAGCCTACTTAGCGAGAGAAGGTGATGCTCTTTTAGATCAACTCGTTGCCACCCTTCGATAGTTCCTAACCTCAGGTCTAGAGTCCTCTCCAGTTCGGAAACCCGTACACTTTCCCAAGTTGCACCTGGCTCCAAGCTCCGATAAATTAGCACTCAGGGGCAGAGAGTGCTAACTATGCTCCAAATCACAGTAGACTGGTAAACGGTCAGTTACCAGGGCTACGTGTTGGATCGGTTGGACTGCTGCTATTTAGGCAAGCCGAGTTTGCCTTTCCAGCCCCATCCTCAGTAAAACATTGATCAGTAAATATTGATCCCGTTCAAGTAGTTTGGAGAATTTGTATGGCAGCCGTAACTCTAAGCGTATCTACCCTAAAGCCGTTGGGCGATCGCGTGTTTGTCAAAGTGAGTGCCGCAGAAGAGAAAACCGCAGGAGGTATTCTTCTGCCAGATAATGCGAAAGAAAAGCCTCAAGTCGGCGAAATTGTTGCCGTCGGGCCTGGCAAGCGCAATGATGATGGTTCTCGCAGCGAAATCGAAGTTAAAGAAGGCGACAAAGTTCTTTACTCGAAGTATGCAGGCACAGACATCAAACTTGGGACTGACGAGTATGTCTTGTTGTCTGAGAAAGATATTTTGGCGATCGTGTCCTAAGTTCTAGCTCAGTGAAGGTCTGAACGTTTCACCTCTCTCGATTTACTTCCCTCCAATCTCTCAATCTACAACTGGCAGGTTATATGGCTAAGCGGATTATTTACAACGAAAATGCTCGTCGCGCTCTTGAGCGTGGCATGGATATTTTGGCAGAGGCAGTTGCGGTTACTTTAGGACCTAAAGGGCGCAACGTGGTGCTAGAGAAGAAGTTTGGCGCACCTCAGATCGTGAATGATGGGGTTACGATCGCTAAAGAGATCGAACTGGAAGACAATGTTGAGAACACGGGCGTTGCGCTGATTCGCCAAGCGGCGTCTAAGACCAACGACGCTGCTGGAGACGGCACCACAACCGCGACGGTATTAGCTCATGCGATCGTCAAAGAAGGCATGCGGAACGTGGCAGCAGGGGCAAATGCCATTTTGCTAAAGCGTGGCATGGACAAAGCCACCACCTTCTTGGTTGAGAAGATTGCGGCTCACGCTCGCCCGGTCGAAGATTCTAAGTCGATCGCGCAAGTGGCGTCGATCTCGGCTGGAAACGATGATGAAGTCGGTCAGATGATCGCTTCAGCCATGGATAAGGTCGGCAAAGAAGGCGTGATTTCCCTGGAAGAAGGCAAGTCGATGACGACTGAGTTGGAAATCACCGAAGGAATGCGCTTTGACAAAGGCTACATTTCCCCTTATTTCGCCACCGACACCGAGCGAATGGAGGCGGTTTTTGAAGAGCCGTTTATTTTGATCACCGACAAGAAAATCAACCTAGTTCAAGATCTGGTGCCTGTTCTAGAGCAGGTTGCGCGTGCTAGCCGCCCGTTGGTGATTATTGCCGAAGATATTGAAAAAGAGGCATTGGCAACTCTGGTCGTCAACCGGTTGCGCGGCGTGTTGAACGTGGCAGCCGTGAAAGCTCCTGGGTTTGGCGATCGCAGAAAAGCCATGCTCGAAGATATCGCTGTGCTAACCGGTGGCACGCTGATCACGGAAGATGCAGGGCTAAAACTGGATGCGGCAAAGCTCGACATGTTGGGCAAAGCCCGTCGCATCACAATCACCAAAGATACGACGACGATCGTAGCTGAAGGCAACGAAGCGCAAGTAAAAGCTCGTGTTGAGCAAATCCGCCGTCAGATGGAAGAAACCGAGTCTTCTTACGATAAAGAGAAGCTTCAAGAGCGGCTTGCGAAACTCGCAGGTGGGGTTGCAGTGGTCAAAGTTGGCGCAGCAACCGAAACCGAAATGAAGGATCGCAAACTCCGCTTGGAAGATGCGATCAACGCAACCAAAGCAGCCGTTGAAGAAGGTATCGTTCCCGGTGGTGGTACGACCTTGGCTCACTTAGCTCCTGAATTGGAAAGCTGGGCATCGGGCAATCTGAGCGGTGAGGAACTAATTGGCGCTCAAATTGTAGCTCGTGCGTTGACTTCTCCCCTCAAACGGATTGCTGAGAACGCCGGTCAAAACGGCGCAGTGATTGCTGAGCGGGTGAAAGAGAAGGAGTTTAATGTTGGCTATAACGCGGCGGTTGGCGAATTCGTTGACATGTTCCAAGCGGGTATCGTTGATCCGGCAAAGGTAACTCGTTCTGCTCTGCAAAACGCTGCCTCGATCGCGGCAATGGTGTTGACCACAGAATGTATTGTGGTTGACAAGCCTGAGCCAAAAGATGGCGCTCCTGCGGGTGGCGGTGGTATGGGCGGCGGCGATTTCGATTACTAATTCTGTCGCAGTTTTTTGAAGCCGCGATCGCATCTTTAACCGGGTGCGATCGCGGCTTTTTATGGAGTTTCTTACGGAAGTGTGATCTCAAACAACACCGTAGCGGGCTTGAATCACTTGATCTCAAAGTGGGCATATTAGGAGCAGTTTTTATACAGCCCCTTGCTTAGGAGATCCCCCGATGAGCATTCAAGCCTCTGATTTGCTGGAGAAGTTGCGGCAACAGTTTGATAACACCCCATATCCTAGAATTCCGCTAGAGTCCTTTCCGACCGATCCCAATCGCTTATATATTCACAGCCTTGTTACTGCCTACTATCACAGAAATCGTAAGGTCATCAGCCCAAAAAATCGCGTAATTTTAGATGCGGGCTGCGGTACGGGTTACAAATCATTAGAGTTGGCGGCTGCAAATCCGGGAGCAAAAATTGTAGGGATTGACCTGTCAGAAGAATCAGTCAAGCTTGCCCGTCAACGGTTGAAATTTCACAAGGTTGAAAACGTGGAATTTCATGCGATGCCCTTAGAAGAACTGCCCAGCTTAGGCATAGAGTTTGATTACATCAATAACGATGAAGTTCTTTATTTGCTGCCCGACCCGATCGCAGGGCTAAAAGCTATGCAGGCTGTTTTGAAACCAGATGGCATCTTGCGGACTAACTTTCACAGTTCGCTACAACGAGATGTCTATTTGCGATCGCAAAAATTCTTCAAATTAGTCGGGTTAATGGAAGGCGCTTCTTGCGAATCGGATGTAGAGCTTGTGCGCCAGACCATGGGTAACTTGAAGGATCATGTGTTTATCAAGTCCACAACGTGGCGTGCGATTTTTGAGACAGATGATGAACGGCTGTTGGTGAATCATTTACTGCAAGGTGATAGAGGGTGGACGTTACCCGAATTCTTCAAGGCACTCAGGGAAGCAGGGTTAGAGTTCATCAATATGTCAGATTGGCGCACTTGGGATTTGCTCAGTCTCTTCCGGGATATTGATGAGTTGCCAATCACCATCATCATGGGCTTAGCAGACAAATCTTATGAAGAACAATTGCATTTGTTCGAGCTTTTGCACCCGATCCATCGGCTTTTAGATGTCTGGTGTGGTCATCCGAGTGCAGCCCATAATTACACGCCAGTCAGCGAATGGACAGATCAACACTGGAGAAAGTCCTTAGTTCATTTGCATCCCCAACTGATCACTGATGCGTTTAAACAAGATTTGATTGCCTGTGTCACTGAGTTAAAAATGTTTGAGATCAGCCAGCATCTCAACCTCACGGATCGTCCCATAACAATTGATAGCTTGCTCGCGGCTTGTCTTCTGCCGCTCCTAAATGCTCCTCAAAGAATGCCTGATTTAGTAGAGCGATGGCAACAACTTAGACCGCTTAACCCCATAACTTTGGAAACAACGGATCAGAAAGACAGCTTTGAGATGGTTAAGCAACTCTTACTCCAACTCGAAACCTTGGGCTATATCTTGCTCGAATGCTCTGCCTGAGCGCTTCTCTCTAAGTCAGGAAAATCTTTCCAGCCAAGTGATATGAAAAGCAATTGCTGTGGGCAAGTTATATGCAGGCGTTAGAAGTTCAACACACCGCACCTTTAAGGAGAAATTTCAATGAAATCTGAACTCACTGCAAAGTTTCTACAACACCTCAACCGCAAAAAGAAAGACAGTGGTTTTACCCTGATTGAATTGTTGGTTGTTATCATCATCATCGGTATTTTGTCGGCTATTGCTCTGCCTTCGTTTTTGAACCAAGCCAACAAAGCAAAGCAATCTGAATCAAAAACCTACATTGGTTCGATGAACCGCGCTCAGCAAGCATTTTATCTAGAAAAAAATGCATTTGTAAGTGCAGCAACTGACTTTGGCAAGTTGGGTTTGGGCGTTGCAACCGAAACTGCTAACTACAAATACACGACAGCAGATGGTGGCGCTGCTCCCCCCGCTGTTGCGAACCTTGCCAATACGGTAGTTGCAACCGCTCCCCTTAAGACTTATGCAGGTGGTGTTTCCGTTGGAAACATTGCAGCAACAAGTGAAGCAACGACGCTAGCTTCTCTATGTGAGGCTGATGCTGCAAAATCTGGTGGCGGTGCTGATGCTGTTGTTGGTTCGCTTACCTTCAATGCTACCGCGGCTCCTGCTTGTACTGCTGGTTTCACAGCAATCAAGTAAAGAATCAAAAAGTAATTTTGCTGTAGCTTAACCAAATTAAGTAAGTTTGAATGAACAAAGTGGGTAGAGCAGTCTATCCACTTTATTTTTTTAATCTTCATTTCTGAAGTTATAAATAATACACAATTAGCCCTCTCGTTCTGCGGTTACTGGTATGCCTACGGAATCCATCACCCCAATCACTTCTCAGCATGTGCCCGCTTATCAAGCCCTGGTAGATCAACATTACGAAGTAGCGATTAGTCTCTATGAACAAGCCATTGAAGCAGAGCCAGAAGTTAGATCTTACTATTGGTATTTAGGTTTAGCACTGTTACTCCACGGTCAAGAAGCAGACGCGCAAACAATGTGGCTATTTGCCATGTCGGAAGGCGAAGAAACACAAATTGAACAATGGACAGATGAACTGATCCAGGTATTGCAAACAGAAGCAAATCGGCTAGAAGCCCTAGAAAACGATTCAATGGCTTGGGTGATTTGCCAACACATTCGAGAAATCAACCCATACCATCTTGAAAATGCGCTGCATTTAGTTGCACTCTCGATTCGGCTAGAGAAACTAACAGCAGAAGAGTTAGACGACTTGCAAATTATTTCGCGTCTTCAAGAAAATCAAACCTACAGCATTGATGAGAGGTTATTACTTCGAGTTTTAAAAAGTACTTTAGCCGCGATCGCGCCTCATCCCATCGTCATCGATTTCACAGAAGCATGTTTGCCCTATATTCAAACTCCCTCTGCACTAATGGCGGTTCTGCTGCCTGCTGCTATTCAAATTGCTTACACCATGAGGCAACCTAACATAGCCGCACAGTTATCAGAACTATACTTACGTTTAGATGCAAATAACGTCGAGATTTCAGGACATTTAGCGCTGTTTTACCAAAGTGCGCGAGAGTATGAAAAAGGAATTGCGATCGCGCGATCGCGGTTAAATTCTGTGGATGATTGGTCAGAAAAAGCGTTTTCTAGCCACCTGCTACTGCGTGGGTTGCTCAATACTGGAGGACATTGGCAAGAAGCCATCAGTGCCTTGCAACATCACGAAACTCTTCTAATAAAATTGCTTGCCGACCAGCCGACAGACTTAAACATTGTCCACACCGATCGACTTTTCAACTCTTGCTATTACCTACCCTACTTCTCTGACAACGCCGAGAAACACCGAGCGTTTCAAAACCAAATCGGTAAACTTTGTCAAGACAACATTCGGCTTCGGGCGGCGAGTCAGTGCGATCGCTACCAACGAGCAAAAACATCTCATAGTCAGCCACCAACAAAACGGCTCAAAATTGGCTATCTTTCTCACTGCATGGGCAGCCATTCCGTAGGTTGGTTAGCGCGATGGTTAATTCAGCATCACGATCGCGATCGCTTCCAAATCAACGGTTATTTCTACAATGAGCGCCTAAATGATCCACTCCAGCAGTGGTATATCAATCAGATGGAGCAGCATTGTGTTATGGGCGTTGATATCGCCAACAACAGCTTAGATTTAGCTGAAAAAATCTATCAAAACGAGATAGACATTCTCGTAGATCTTGATAGTGTCACCCTAGATCTAACGTGCGAAATCTTGTCCCTCAAACCCGCACCCATTCAACTCACCTGGCTAGGATGGGATGCATCCGGATTGCCCGCCGTTGACTATTTCATAGCTGATCCGTACGTGTTGCCCAAAAATGCTCAAACCTACTACTCTGAAAAGATCTGGCGACTTCCTCAAACCTACATTGCTGTCGATGGATTTGAAATTGGCGTTCCCACGCTCCGCCGAGATCAGTTAAACATTCCAGCGGATGCTATTACCTTTCTCAGCGCTCAGCGAGGGTGTAAACGCCACCGAGACACAGCAAAATTACAAATGCAAATTATTAAAGAAGTGCCTAACAGTTACTTCTTGATCAAAGGTTTTGCAGATGAAGACTCGATTCAGAAGTTCTTCTTTGAAATTGCTGACAAAGCAGATGTAGCAAGAGATCGACTTCGCTTTCTTCCTGATGCTCCGACAGAATCAGCACACCGAGCGAATCTAGCGATCGCAGATGTTGTTCTCGACACCTTCCCCTACAACGGCGCAACCACCACCCTCGAAACACTGTGGATGGGCATCCCACTTGTGACCCGTGTCGGAGAACAATTTGCTGCCCGCAACAGCTACACCATGATGATTAACGCTGGCATTACTGAAGGTATTGCTTGGAGCGATGCAGAATATATTGAATGGGGCGTGCGATTGGGCACTGATGCAGCATTGCGGCAGAAAATTCACTGGGACTTGCTGCGATCGCGCCAAACTGCCCCGCTCTGGAATGCCAAGCAATTCACCCGCGACATGGAAGCCGCCTATCAGCAAATGTGGGAGATTTATCAGCGATCTCATAGTGGCATGGGAATGCAATTAGACTAAAGACAACCGTTCTCAGTTCATTCACATGGGGTCTTGGGGTGCTGCGTCATGGGTTTGGGAACGATCGCGGTTGAACGGCAGAAAAAGAGAAACTTTTCAGGTGGTCATGGAACGCCCGACCCAGAATATTTACTTAGAAAGTACTTAAATTTAGGTTCGTAAGTCTGTTGCTATCACAAGCAGAACGAGATGGGTGTGATCGATATCACCTGCTCTAGAAGACTTACATCACAAGAGTTCTAGGCAATTACCATTTTGCGTTTAGGGGGTCAAGCCCCATAGGGTTAAACCGCAAAACTAAGTAACAATCAATACATGACTTGTATAGTGATTGACTACTGTTCTCCGAAGCTAGGCAACCCGAAATGGCGACTTCAATTTCGACAGGAACCCTCCTCAGACAGCGCTATCTGATCAAACAAATCTTAGGACAAGGTGGTTTTGGTCGAACCTATCTGGCGATCGATCAAGAGCGGTTTGATGAGCCATGCGTATTGAAGGAATTCACCGTTCCTTACCAAGATGACGCCCTGATCGATAAAGCGAAGACACTATTTCATCGGGAAGCAAGCACCCTTCACCAAGTTCAACACCCTCAAATTCCTCGGTTTTGGGCCGCTTTTGAGCATGAACAACGGCTTTTCTTAGTGCAGGATTTTGTGAAAGGACAAACCTACCGAGCCTTGCTGCAAGGTCGGAAACAGCGAGGGCAAGCATTTTCGGAGGCAGAAATTTTATACCTGCTCAATCACCTTTTGCCCGTGTTGAGCTACCTACACACCCTCGACATTATTCATCGAGATATTTCGCCCGACAATATTATTCTTCAGATTTCTAGCGACTCCTACGAAATTGGTGGAGCAGAGATTTCAAACGCCCGGTTGCCTGTTTTGATCGACTTTGGAGCCGTCAAAGAAGCAGCAAGTCATTGGCCTATTGTTTCGACCATTACCCGTGTGGGAAAGGTTGGCTATGCTCCGCCAGAGCAGTTGCAAACAGGAAATGTCTCGCCCCACAGTGACATTTATGCGCTAGGAGCATCTTGCTTAGTGCTGCTGACAGGTCGGGAGCCACAAAGCTTGCTCGATAGCCAGACTCTAGCTTGGCAGTGGCAACCTTACGCCCAAATGAGCGACGGGCTAGCCACGGTGTTACAGAAAATGCTAGCGCTGCATCCGGGCGATCGCTACCAATCGGCGCAGGATGTTTGGGCAGACCTCCAACCCCTGATTGAAGGTGGAGTGAAGCCAACGCTGCTCAGCCCCATGATGCCTCCCTCTGTTGAACAAGATATTGCACCTGCGGCAAGAGACAGTAGCGATTCGCAGGTCATCACCACAATTAAAACGAAACTGTTTATGGGTTCCAATCATCACGGTTTCAATCATCACAACAGTGGATTTTCAGACACACCACAAACCATGATTAAGCCAGCCACCTCTCAAAAATTAGCTAAAAAGAGAGAACGTCCACCCGGAGTTGCACAGCCGTCAGGATCTTACATCGCGATCGCAGCGAGTCTGCTGATCACAACGGGAATTGGAGCGCACCTGTTTAAGGTGACATCGCCGCTTGGCAGTAGTACTCAAGCCATCAAAGTAGAACCCGGAAAAGACGATTTGCGTAGCGCGGGATTGGTGAGCAATGGTCAGCCCAAGAAAATAGAATTTGAACCAGGCGAAATTTCTTCGGTGCAGCAAGGAAATTTGCAAGATAAAAACATGCAGCCCTACTACATTGAGGCGGCTCAAGGGCAAATTATGACCGTGACGCTAGGCGGCGCAGGCGTAGAAATGAATTTGCTGCGTGCTAACGGGCAAGCGATCGATAGCTCGGCTTACCGGAGCCACAGTTGGACGGGACAGTTGCCCGCCAATGAGGAGTACATCATTGAGGTGAATGGGTCAGGTGCCTATTCTATGGATGTCGCGATTACGCCAATTTCTAGCTCTCCATACTCTGATACTCAACTGGTAAAGTTTGCACGGGGTAAAACTTCTACTGCCGTCACCGGAGAGAGCCGGGCAAATCGAATTCGTCGTTACTTGGTTCCAGCAAAGACTCGGCAAGTGATGGCAGTTCGGGTGTTGAAAGGAGATATTAGCCTGAGTGCGATCGCGCCTAATGGTCGGCGAATTGGCGGAAGCTCAACAAATTCTCGTGACTGGCAAGGACGGCTGCCCATGGAAGGGGACTACGTGATTGAGGTGTCGTCTCCCAAGACGGAAAACTTTGCGCTGTCATTTGAGGTAAATTAGCGCCCGTTGTCAACAAACGCAGGCAAGTGGTCAACCTCAAGAACTAACGAAAGCCAAGGTAGGCAAGGTTTAGAGATGACCCATCATCACACGTCAGTTCGGGAAACTATGGCAAACTGGCTGCATAGAGCGAATGAACGTGAGTTGGGGATTGCTAGGATTTCTTCAGCGTGGTATGGCTTAGATATTTCTAAACACCACCTTTAAGCACTTAGGGGTAAGGAGCTTGTTTTGAAATCTCACCCGCTAGAGCGCGCTTTGATGTCTGACACGCTGACTCAGTATCCCTATGGGTCTCATCGTCGCGTTGTGATGGGCGCGCAGGGAGCCGTCGTCACAAGTCAACCTCTGGCAACGCTGGCAGGCATGGAGATGCTGTGGGCGGGAGGAAATGCGGTGGATGCCGCGATCGCAATGGCAATTGCTCTAACTGTTGTGGAACCGACCTCAAACGGCATTGGTTCTGATGCGTTTGCGCTGGTGTGGGATGGTCAGATGCATGGGCTAAATGGGTCAGGAAAAAGTCCGCATCAGCTTCCCCTAGAGCCGTTTGCAAATCTACCACAGATGCCCCACACAGGATGGCTGACTCCGACGGTTCCGGGCGCGGTTTCGGCATGGCAGAGCCTCTGGAAACGCTGGGGAACGCTGCCATTTGTGCAATTGTTTGAACCGGCACTGCGCTATGCAGAACAAGGATTCCCGGTGTCTCCAGAGGTAGCTAGAGCCTGGAAACGGGCAGAACGAATCTTTCTATCGCTGGCTGGCGATGCGTTTTCGCCGTTTCAAGAGGTATTTTTTGCAGGTGGGCGATCGCCTCGCGCAGGGGAAATCTGGCGGAGTCCCAATCATGCTAAAACCTTGAGGGCGATCGCCGAGAGCGAAGGAGATGCCTTCTACCAGGGAGACTTGGCGGTTGCGATCGCGCATTTTGCCACCGCTACGGGCGGATACTTTACCCCCGAAGATTTTGCAACCCATCAGGCAGAATGGGTTGAACCGATTTCAACGACCTATCGCGGCGTCACGGTTTGGGAACTTCCGCCCAACACTCAAGGCATTGCCGCACTGATGGCGTTAAATATTTTAGAAGGATTTGAGCTATCGCAATATCCGCGCGACTCGATCGAGAGTTATCATGTGCAGATTGAGGCGATGAAGTTAGCTTACGGAGATGTGCGTCGCCATGTCAGCGATCCACGTTTTATGGACGTAACGCCTGAGGCATTGTTAAGCAAAGCCTATGCGGCAAAACGTCGCGCTTTGATCGACCATACCGCTATTCCATTTCCAACCTCTGGCATGGCAACAGGGGGAACCGTTTATCTTGCGGCGGCTGATCCTGAGTTGATGGTGTCGTTTATTCAGTCTAATTATGATGGCTTTGGCAGCGGAATTTTAGTTCCTGAGACCGGAATTGCTTTGCACAATCGCGGGGCAGGGTTTTCAACCCAAGCGGGGCATCCAAACCAAGTTGCGGCAGGCAAACGCCCATACCACACGATTATTCCAGGATTTCTTAGTTACAAGCATCAGCCGATCGGTGCTTTTGGCGTCATGGGCGGAGCGATGCAACCCCAAGGACATCTGCAAGTCGTTGTAAATTTGGTGGATTATGGCATGAATCCGCAAGCGGCGTTGGATGCTCCGCGCTGGCAATGGATGGAAAAAAATCGGGTGCTGTTAGAGCCACCTCTTGTGCCCACGATCGCAACGGGACTGAGCGATCGCGCTCATCATATTCAACTGACCGCCGAACCGAGTGCCTTTGGTCGCGGACAGATTATTGTACGCTCAGGAGAAACGCTGATTGCTGCTTCAGAACCGCGTGCTGATGGAATTGCCTTAGCCCGGTAGAAAAAGCTAAAATTTCCATCAACCCTAGCGATCGCACCACCATGAGCAGATTTCGCAATCGATCGGCGCACCCAGAAAGTGAATTTTCTCGCCAAGAATCTCAAGGTCAAGGTGATTCTGCTCGCCGGGTGTCTGGCTCTGCAAAGCGTACCCTAAATGCTCAAGGACGCCCTAACATTCTTCAAGTTGGAATGCGGCAGTCACCCTGGCAGGATCTGTATTATCTGATGCTGACGATTCCATGGGTGTGGTTTTTTGTGCTGACGGTTCTTATGTATGTTGGGACGAATGGCTGTTTTGCGATCGTTTACCTGATCGGCGGCAACAACTTGACAAATGCTCAACCCGGTTCGTTTTGGGATGCTTTCTTTTTTAGTGTGCAAACGATGGCAACGATTGGCTATGGTGCGATCGCACCGAGTAATTTCTATGCCAATGTTGTGGTCTCTGTTGAAGCGATGCTGGGGTTGCTGGGGGTTGCGGTAGTAACGGGATTAACCTTTGCGCGATTAGCTCGCCCAACAGCGAGAGTATTGTTTAGCCGCGTGGCAGTCATTGCGCCTTACAATGGTGTGCCAACGCTTATGTTTCGGACTGCCAATCGGCGCGGTAATCAGATTTTAGAAGCTCGGTTGTGGCTTTCTCTAGTGCGAGATGAAGTTACCGAGGAAGGGTATACCATGCGGCGTTTCTATGATCTGAAGCTGAGCCGCGAGCATACGCCGGTGTTTAGTCTCACCTGGACGGCGATGCATCCCATTGATGCAGACAGCCCCCTGTATGGCATGACATCGGATGAATTATCGCGAGACAACACTGAGATTGTAGTGTCGCTTATGGGGATTGACGAAACTGTTGCTCAAACGATTCATGCTCGTTACTCTTACATCATTAGAGAAGTTTTATGGAATCATCGGTTTAGGGATATCTTTGTCGATACCTTAGATAGCAAAAGAGCAATAGATTTTACTAGATTTCATGACACTTTTGAGATTGAATTCTAAAGCGCTTTAGTGTTGTAAAAACTGTTGTGCGTATAAGCAATTGGAAGGAGTAGTAAGCAGGTAGGCGTTATTAAACTGAACTGAAGACCCCCACCCCAGCCTTAGGGATGAGGGCGAATTGAACGATCCATGCCGCTATTTAGCACCGGCTCCGTTTTGAGCGTTCTTTAAGCGTAGAGCACTTCCTTTGCGATCGCTAAATAGCTTTGCCGCTCTGCAAATCCGTTTAAGCCACCGTTGATCGTGCGAGTCACCATTTCAACATCATCAGCATCTGCAAACTGATTTAAATTGTTTTTCTGCCAAAACCAACCTGCACTCAGACAGGCTAAATCGTCGTTTGTCAAAAGAGCAGGATTGTTTAATAAATCGACCCCAAGATCTTGTCCACAAGCATCGTAGTTTGTTCTACCCGTGATCTGGATCAATCCTCTTCCTTTATAACGACGACCATCCCCTGGTTCCGTGTTGCCAATATCCGTTCGACCTTCGAGGTAGTCACCCGCATCAATTTCTTCCACGTAATGGAAAGAACCAGACTCGTGAATTAACTGCGACAGAAAATGAGTTTCTCGCAGAGGAGTTGTAATATCGTATTCTGCCATCGTTAGGATGAGATGGGGATACAAGCGTTTGATGCGTTCTGAAGAAGCGTAGGGAGCCATCTTCATCAACTGCTCGACCGTAATTGCTGGCAGCGCTGTGGGTGGAAACATATCAGCGTAGGGCTGATTTGCCGCTCTAGGTGGAAGGTTTAGCAGCGATCGCAGGGCATCATCTACCCAGCCATCTTGGGGTTGGAAGGTATCGCCCTTAATATTCATGACCAATTGCTTGATGCGATTTGCGGTTTTGACCCGTCCGACACTAATAGACGAATTGGGAAAACTGCCCTTGAATGGGTCGCGATCGCTCGGTCGGGTAGGCAAATTGCTCAACTGTCGCAGCAGGGCATCGGCTTGAAAATCGGCAGGCTGAAGGGTGTCTCCTGTAAATTCTGTAACACTGTGATGCAACCGATGAGCCGCTTGTTTGCGCCAGATGATGAGTTGTTGGGTAGATGGCATAGTCCGTCCCTGTCTATAGGCATTTTCCCCTAATGTGCCCTAGCAGAATCGAGATTGATCACACGATTTCAAAATTCGTGAGTTAGAATAAACCGTAATTTCCCGTAGAAGGGATGAAGAGGAGTAAGTTTAGAGGGTTCAGCCGAGGCATCGCACGCTTGGTTTAAAGGATCTAAACCTTTTGGAAGATACTCAATCTATGAGAATCTGTTACAAGGTTTAAACAAATCTTTTAGCATCTCTCATATAACAGGGCAAATCTTAAAATGGAAACCAAAAAACGGCGGGCTTTTATTAAGTTTCTGAAAGAAGAATTGGCGCTACCGACTTCAGCGATCGACCTGGCTGTGCGGCATGGCGATTCTAGTAGCGCTCAGTTGCCCCATCTACCCATGATTCTTTGGCAGTACGGGCTGATTACGATCGCTCAACTCGATCAGATTTTCGATTGGATGGAGCAGGCATAAACTCATTCAGTACACCTTCAGCGCTTGGTGCTCTAGCGGTACAGCTTGCCGTTGCGGATCTGCACTACCGGATGGTCAGACAGGCGAATCAGGTTTTCATCGTGGGTTGTGACAACGACTGTGATGCCAAGCTGATTGAGTTTCTTTAAGATTTTGATCACTTGCCAAGAATTATCAGGATCGAGGTTGCCGGTCGGTTCATCGGCTAGCAAGATGGGGGGAGTTGCTACGATCGCACGGGCGATGCTAACCCGCTGCTGTTCTCCACCCGATAGCTCTTCAGGGAAGCGATCGGCTTTATCGGTTAAGCCCACCATCTTCAGAGCAGGCTGCAAACGCCGCTCAATTTCTTGACGAGTGTAGCTCTGTGCCCACAGCACAACCGAGATGTTTTCTGCCACGGTGCGGCGGGGAATTAGCTTGTAGTCTTGAAACACAATGCCAATACGCCGACGCAGCATGGAAAGTTGGTTGCCTCGCAATTGATGGGGACATTCTTTGTGAACGATGATGTCGCCATTGGAGGGATGCTCATCGCCATAAAGCATTTTCAGCAAGGTCGATTTTCCTGACCCAGAGGGTCCTGTGATGAACAGAAAATCGCCTTTTTTGATATCCAGATTAATGTTGACTAGAGCATGGCTGCCATTGGCATACACTTTGCTGACCTGCCGCAGTTGAATAATGCTCTCAGCCCGTTTAGGTTGCTCGGCAGAGGGGGGTTGGAGAGGAGCTACGGGGGGATGGGTTAGAACGTGAGTCATGGTGAGGTAGAAAAAGGGTAGCGATGAAAAGCTAGAGATAAAACACCCTAGAGGAACCGGAAACTCGCGGTTGTTCATCTTTTACACCAAACTTTTCTCGCAAACGTCTGGGGACTTACTGAGGGATGTTGCCCCCTACCTGGCAGGCTTCTCAAGATTTACGGATACTGACCGGGTTGCGTTTTGTGAAGCGATAGACTAGCGATCGCCACGCAAATTTGGGCAGGGCAGACATGCGCCGCCAGCGCCATGGCTCTTGATAGAGGCGGTAAACCCACTCTAAATGGTTGTCACAAAACCATTTTGGGGCGCGGGCTTTTGTTCCTGCCCAGACATCAAAGCTGCCGCCTACGCCAATCCAAACCGAGTTGGGGCACATGTAACGATGCTGAGCGATCCAAAGTTCCTGTCGAGGAACGCCCAAGCCTACGTAGATCAGTTGAGGCTGCAAGACCTTGAGCCGTTCCAGGAAAGCGGGTTGGTCGTCAGGGGTGAGATAGCCGTTTTGCACGCCTACGATCGCGATTCCGGGTGCCTTCTGTTTCCAAACCTCAGCCGCTTTTTCCGCCACTCCGGGCGCACCGCCAAAAAAGAAAATTGACCAGGGCGGGGTAAACTGGTGCGATCGCATCAACAACTCTGCCGAAAGCTCAATGCCAGGGCAGCGATCGACATGCCGTCCGTGCAGCTTGAGGTATAGCACAATTCCGGCTCCATCCGGAATCACCAGTTCGGCAGTGTGAATCATTTGGGCCAATGTTGGGCTGTGTTCTGCCTGCATTGTCATTTCGGCATTGAGGGTAATGACATGGCAGCCAAGCCGTTGCTGGATGCGATGGGCTAACCAACTGGGATAGTCGTTCAACAAATGAACCGGCAAACCCAATACAAAAGAAGGACTTGAGTCTGATGAAGTTGGATACGTCACGGGACAACACTCACGAGTTCAAAACCAGATTATCTCGATGTACAACAGTTTCCGCGCCAGCATATCCCAAAATGTTGGGAATGTCTTCTGAACGTCGCCCTTGAATTTTTTGCAGTTCGGCGCTGGTGTAATTGACTAAGCCTCTGGCGATTTCTTGCCCAGTGCGATCGCACAGCCTCACCGCATCCTGGCTGTCAAATTCTCCTTCTGTGTGGATAATGCCTGCCGCTAAGAGAGAGCGCCCTAATTGGCGAATAGCGTTCACGGCTCCGTCGTCTAAAATGAGCGTCCCAGTGGGAATCAAGCCGTGAGCAATCCAGCGCTGACGGGCATTGATTGGGCGCGGCTGTGGCTCAAACTGAGTGCCGATCGACTCTCCAGCAAGAATTTTGAGTAGATTCTGGGGCGATCGTCCTTGGGTAATCACCGTTCTCACGCCTGCATCCGTGGCAATTCGGGCTGCCGAAATCTTAGTAATCATGCCTCCCGTACCCCAAGCCGTGCCTGACGTTCCGGTGTTCACGCTGGCTAGTTCTTCGATGCGCTGGACTCGGATGATCGGTTCAGCATCAGGATTGCGGCGGGGATCGGCAGAATATAAGCGATCCACATCGGTGAGCAAAAAGAGCCAATCTGCATCGACCAGACCCGCCACCAGCGCCGACAGCGTATCATTGTCGCCAAACTTGAGTTCTTCAACTGCCACCGTATCATTTTCATTGACAATCGGCACAACGCCCAACTGCAACAAGGCTTGAAACGTTTGATAGGCATTGACATAACGGCTTCGTTCTACCAGGTCACCCCGGGTGAGCAGAACTTGGGCGATCGGCTGTTGCATGGCTGTAAAGAGGTCGTCATAGATTCGCATCAACCGCCCTTGACCCACGGCAGCGATCGCTTGTTTAAGCGCGATCGCTTTGGGTCGCTCGGTTAAGCCCAATCGCGCACAGCCCACCCCAACCGCCCCAGACGACACGAGAATCACGCGATGTCCATGGTGCCGCAAAGTGCACAGCACTTCGATCAGCGATGCGATCGTGGAAAGAGCCAACTGCCCCGAATCCGATTGAGTCAGGCTAGACGTACCAATTTTTATGACCAGCGTTTGAGCCATCACCCGCCAATATCACCTAACGAAGGTTGCGTTAACCATCATGCCTGAAAATAGAATGATATGTCGTGGACTTGTCTCCCTCAAACCCATCATGCGTGAAGATCAAGCTGTTTTGGCGGTTAATGATGCTTTTTATCGAGCGTTCGAGAGAAAAAACTTAGAAGCGATGCAGCAGGTTTGGTCAAAAGGGCTGGGCAGTCTGTGCATTCATCCTGGACGAAAAGCATTGTGCGGGTGGGAACAGATTCATGATTCCTGGCAAACTATTTTTCGTAACACAAACTACATCGAAATCGAAACGGAAATTATTACAACAGAAGTAAACGGTGATTTGGCGTATGTGGTGTTAATCGAAACGGTATTGCAAGTGGTGGGGCGCAAAAAGTTTCAGGCGCGATCGCTGTCAACGAATGTGTTTGAACGAATGGCAACACGGTGGTATTTGGTGCATCACCATGGCAGCCCGTTGATCGATTGATGATTGGCTGATCAAGATTGGCTAACTAAGGGATCGATGAATTAAAATGAGGTCATGAAATTTACACCAAATGTAATGATCAATCTACTTGATTAACTTCATTAATTAATAATTTAATAATTCACGAAGGGTTTGAGCGATCGCAGCTTTATCAAACAACTTCAAACACCGTTGGCGCAACCATGCCCCTTCGCAGCGTTGATCTTGCGATCGCAGCATCTCGATACAGGCCACCGCCACTGCCGCCGGATCGCGATGAGGAACGCGCCATCCCAACTCACCATCTTGCAACGGATCGGCAGACCCGTCTGCATCCCCCGACAGCACCGGCACCCCGCACGCCATCGCTTCGAGGTAGACAATGCCAAACCCTTCTTGAGACGGCATCACGTAAGCATCCGCTAAGCAGTAATGCTGCGGCAAATCTTCGGTTGCCACAAACCCGGCAAACACCACGCGATCGCCCACTCCCAACGCTTCTGCCAATTGGGCTAGTCGGGGTTGATCATCACCTCGCCCAATCACCAAATATTTCACATTGGGCACGCTCTGTGCGATCGCAGGCAACGCTCGAATCGTGACATCCACCCCTTTGTACGGATCGCCTGACCACAAGCGCGCTACTGTCATTAACACTTTAGACTCTGATAGCCCATAGGTTTCGATTAGTTGAGGCGATTTGGTTTGGGGGGCAAACACTGTTCCGTCTACTGCACAGAACAGAAACTCAAAGCGATGCGGATCAAGATGGTTAGAAGCGCAGGCGCGATCTCGCGAATAGCGGCTAATTGTCCAAATTTGCTCGGCGTTTTGCAGGGCAGCTTGCTTAGTCGGAGACAGCGGTTCCCACACTTCTTTGCCGTACGTCAAGACAGTGTAAGGGATGCCTAAAGGTTTACATAAGGTTTGGACTAGCGGCGCAAGCAGAATGTGTCCGCAAAACACGCGCTTAGGGCGGTGCTTGAGCAGATGAACCAAGAGCGCGATCGCCAGTTTTGCCCGTCCCAGCATTGCAGATGCCGACTTAAAGTAATGAAACGTTAGCGTTGGACACGGCTCTAACGGGTTCTCAACCTCTGCGCCGTCTCGTAGCAAAAACACATCTCCGCGCACGGGCAAAGCGGAATAGGCATTCAAAATATCTTTGACATAGGACTGAATGCCGCCCTCCCGCGAAAAGATTTCTAGAAAAACAAACACATGCGAGGGCAATTGAGCGGTCATACTAAACTTTTGGAAGGTCATCAAAGAAGCCGAATAAAGTATGCCCCATCGCCTTATTCATGGGGTTCTACTAACGTTTGGATTCCCTTTTTGACCTGCGATCGCACAGATGCCCAGTGAACAGATACCACAATGACTTGAGTTGGGTGACTTGAGCTTGGCGACTTGAACTTAGCACCGCCCAAAACTCCTAATCCCTGGTTACGAAGCTTGGGGCACCTGCTTTAACATCTCGACTAGAGTTACATGAGCATCTTTCGCATCTCGCAGCACATGATCAAACGGCACTCTCAGCGGAACTGCTTGTCCGTTAACTTGGGCTGCAAGATCCATGCCCTCAGCATCGATCGCTACCATCTCAGCCGCACTTGCCTTATCTGCTTTGCCAAAAACTTTTGCATAGACCAACACCGCCTCCGCATGATCTTTATTCATGTGATTGCAGATACGATCGCTGATCGCTTGAGTAAATACCTCATCCGACATCGTTGGATCTCCTTATTTCCTAAATATGGATCATAACAAACCGGTGCAAAGGGCAAATCATCAATCTTGGGTAAAAGATTCTCTATGCCTTTATTCCTATGCGGTTTATTGCCTTAGACAGATGAAATTGTGTTCCGTGATCTGGTTGTTTCGTGGATGTAGTTTTCGTCATACCTGAATGCTGAAATTAGCCGTTCGGCAAGCTAAGCTGCTTGTCGCTGTGCTTCCTCTCGGAGCTTGTGTCGCGTTTCTTTCAGAGCTTTCACCTCCCGTGCTCACTGGCGGTCTCACCGCTCCTCGCTCGGCGGTTGCTCAAGCGGCTCCTAAGCTTCAAACCGCTACAAAGTCGGTGTCCCTGCCCTTACGATTAGAGATCCAACTCAGCCAACGGCGCGTTACGCTCTATCAAGGCAACACTACCCTAAAAAGCTATCCGATCGCGGTTGGTCGCCCTGGCTGGGAGACGCCGAAAGGAACCTATAAAGTTCAGCAGCGCATTCAGAACCCAGCGTGGATTCATCCGATGACGGGGGAAAAGGTGAAAGGGGGCGACCCAGAGAATCCGTTAGGGAACTATTGGCTTGGTTTTTGGACAGATGGCAGAAATTGGATTGGTTTTCACGGAACGCCAACTCCCAAATCGGTTGGTACGGCAGCATCTCATGGCTGCATCCGGATGTATAACCAAGACATTTCTGAATTGTTTGCCAAAATTCCACTCGGCACAGAAGTTACTGTCCGTGATTAGAGACCTATGTCTTTTTAGGATTTGAGAAATCAGACTATTGGGGGAGAGGCTTGCGATCGCGAATCTTTACACTGCAAAGCGTGGTGAAAGTTCAAACCCGGATTCTCGCTAACCATGAGCCTCGATCTCAGCCTGTCGCCTGCACTTACCAGTCGGGCATGTGGATCATCAAATCAAGGAGATACCGAATGAACGGAACAAAGAAAGGTCTGTTTGGCACTCTGTGCACCATCAAAGGCATTACAAAATTAGCTGGCTCTTTGGGAATTGCTGGCGTGGGTTCTTTTTTGGCGCTCCCTGCATTAGCGCAAACCTCGCCCCTTAATCCTAGACCCAGTATTTTCAACGAAGCCCCTTATAACAAAAGCCTTGCTCAAGCGACACCAGACCAAACCACGCCCGGCATGATGTCGGCTCCGACGAGTGGTGCTGGGGAAATGATGCCCCGCAACTCAACTCCTTCCTTGGCAAAGGTAAATCCTAATCCCAGCATTTTCAACGAAGCTCCTTATAACCGGGCATTGTCTTCCGGTAGCGCCGCTTCGCCAGACAGCACCTTGTCTCCCAGTGTGTCGCCTAGCAGCGCTACGCCTAGTAGCCCCGCGATGCCCAATGCAGCAACGCCTGATGGGTCATCTCCCGGCAGCCTGTCGGCTCCGAGCGGCTCGGCAGCAGATACCACGACAGCACCTGGGTCTCCTCTCGCACCCGGTAGCACCGGAGGCACAACCACTTCACCGCTTAACCCCAGTGGCACAAGTGGGTCTGGTTCTAGCTCAGACAACAATATGATGTCTCAGCCTGATGAATCGACTAGCCAGGTCAGCCCTGCTGGTTCTACACCTGCGACGCAAGATTCCCAAGGTACGACTACACGCGATGTGGTTGTGCCGACTGCGCCCAGCACGACTACACCTGGTAGTACCGTTCCGACCACCCCAGATTCGACCACAACTCCAGGTTCGACCACTACACCGGGTTCAACGTTCCCCGCTACTCCGGATTCGACTACCACACCGGGTTCAACGTTCCCTGCCACCCCGGATTCAACCACAACTCCAGGTTCGACTACCACACCGGGTTCAACGTTTCCCGCCACCCCGGATTCGACCACTACACCGGATTCGACCACTACACCGGATTCGACCACTACACCGGGTTCGACGTTCCCGGATGATTCAACGACCACTCCCGGCTCAACGTTCCCGGATGATACGACAAGCCCTGCAACGGCTCCTCAGACTGAGACCGACGATTCTGAAGGCGTTCGTGCGCTCTGGTAGGTTGAGTCAAATTGCATAGCATGGAGAATGGTTGAGATGTAGATAGCCACAGGTTGCGATCGCGGATGCAACGAATACATCGGTTGCTCTTAGTCATTTCTGCGATCGCATCGCCGTGTTCTATCTTCAAGCGAACGAAGGTAAGTTGGGTTCTAACCCTGGGCAGACTATCTCACCGTAGACGTTGTGGCAAACTTGCGGTGACTCCGACGTGATCGTGCTGTTCCCAATCACGGTAGGATTAAAAAACTGTCACTGTTATTCACTCACCTCTAAAAGCTTATGAAGCGCTATTTGTCTCGCTTGCTGGCTTTAGTCTTGGTCGCCGCGATCGCTCTTGTAGGGTGCTCTGCTTCTCCCAACGGTCTGACGGGTAATTATAAGGAAGATACGCTATCGGTGATCAGCATTTTGAAATCTGCGATCGACGTTCCTGATGCTGACCCTGCGCGCATCCCGGCTCAAGATAATGCTCGTCAGTTGATCAACGATTTTGCCTCTCGCTATCGCCAAAATACAAATCTCACTAAACTCAGTTCTTACACAACAATGCGGACAGCGCTCAATTCTCTAGCTGGGCACTATAGTTCTTACCCCAATCGTCCGATTCCTCAAAAGCTCAAAGACCGGGTGAATCAGGAATTTGAGCAAGTTGCCATCTCGCTCAAGCGGGGAACCTAACCTTACCTGCGTTACAACCTCTAGATCCTGAGCATCGGGCTTACGTGAGGCAGATGCTCAATGATCATCAAGTCTAGAGCCTTCTTGAGACTGCTAGCTCGCGGTGGCATCGGTCATCAAGATGCGGTTGAGGAGTGATGCGGGGCGCTGGGCATATCTCCACGCAAAGGCATGGCGGAAAGCGGCATCTTGGCAGGCTTGCAATTCTTCAAAACCAATCACATCTTGAGTTAGCAGCGTTTCATACTCAAACGGTAGCCGGACATCGTTTAGCCCAGCGTTGTCAGTACAGATGGCAATATCAACTCCTGCCTCAAAGCACAAATTGAAGACTTGCTTTAATTGCCGAATGTCTTGCAACGTCCCGGTTTTTAGATAGGTGGTAGGGCAGACTTCGAGGCACTGCTGCCGCCGAGCGACTTCTTTAAGCAAGTGTGGATGGTGCAACGGAATCTGAATGCCATGTCCGATCCGCATGAGATAGGGCAGCAGATCTGGGTAGTGCCCATCGGTAGTTTCGTAGAGATGACCCGTGGTGTTGAGGTCGAGCGATCGCGCATAGGCATACAGTTCGACAAACTCATCTAACCGCTCGGCATAATGGGCATCCCCTCCTGCCAAGTCGATGCCGCAAACATAGTCTCGCGATTGCGCCGCCAAGTCAACTAGGGCGCGATTCACCTCGTAGGGCAAGCGCGAATGCATACACAAAATTTGGCTGCTGACGATGGGATACTCTTTTAACTGGCTCGCCTTGCCCACGATGTCAACAATCTGAGCCATCTGATCGATCCGCTCTGACTGCGTTAAGGTCGGATCTGTTCTCAAAAAGGGTGTGTAGCGCAACTCTAGATACGCCAGATTCTCGAAAATGTAAGCCCCCCGCATCAGCCGGTAAATGAAGTAAGGCAGGGCATCCGCCGTTTGTACGCCCTCTACCAGGGTATGAAGTTCTAGGTATTCATCTAAGGTATTGCGAGGACGGGTGTAAAAATCCTCAAATTCGGGATAGTGGGTGAAGCGATCGATCAGGTCTGATTCGTTGCGTTGAAGATAGCGCCACAACACTCGCGGCACAACTGACCCACCGAGATGACGATGTAATTCTGCGTATAAAGCCACAAGCACCTCTGCTGATTCTGATAATTCTTTCTATTGTGGCGTCTATACCTAGAAATGTCTGGCATTGATGACTACCAATCGTAAAGAAAGATCAAAGAATTTGTAAAAGACTAGATCTTGTGTAGAAGGTCGAATCTGTTCCCTGAATGTTCGATTGCCATTGCGTTGACGGAGGTGATTTTTCAGGGCTTTCCCCGCTCCTTTACAATGGAAAGCACATGGAAAGCAGACGCTAAGTTCTTCTGATTGCAAACGGGAAAAGACACGACATGGATTTGGTCGCACTTCAAGGCATATTAGACAACCTTTCATTTGCGGTTTTGCTCGTCACTATGCTGGTGTATTGGGTGGGAGCCGCCTTTCCGCAAGCCTCTTATCTGGCAGGGATTGGAACATCAGGCATGGCGATCGCAAACCTATCTACCGCCGTTTTGTTAGGCGCACGGTGGCTAGAAGCGGGTTATTTCCCCCTCAGCAACTTGTACGAATCCCTCTTCTTTTTAGTCTGGGGCATCACCACCATGCATCTGGTGGCTGAGAACATGAGCGGCAGTCGTTTGGTAGGCGTGGTGACGGCTCCGGTGGCGATGGCCATTACGGCGTTTGCCGCGCTGACCTTGCCCGACCCGATGCAGGCGTCGGCTCCGCTAGTGCCTGCGCTGAAGTCAAACTGGCTGATGATGCATGTTAGCGTCATGATGTTGAGCTATGCAACGTTGATGGTGGGGGCGCTGCTCGCGATCGCGTTCTTGGTTGTCACTCGGGGTCAAAACGTTGAGTTGCGGGGCAGTTCGGTGGGGACGGGCAGCTATCGAGAGCGATCGTATCAACTCCATCGGGCAGACCCTGTAGACGCCCCAACTCAAGGAGGCGGTACGGCAGTTCTCAATCCGGTCGCTACTTCCGAGATGACGCTTTCTCCGCAGCGCTTGAGTCTGGCTGACACGTTAGACAACATTAGCTACCGAGTGATTGGGCTAGGATTTCCGCTGCTCACCATTGGCATTATTGCTGGGGCAGTGTGGGCAAACGAAGCCTGGGGTTCGTACTGGAGTTGGGACCCGAAAGAAACTTGGGCGATGATTACCTGGCTGGTGTTTGCGGCTTATCTCCACTCCCGCATTACCAAAGGATGGCAAGGTCGGCGTCCGGCGATGCTGGCGGCGGCTGGGTTTGTCGTCGTTTGGATCTGCTATTTGGGCGTAAATCTTCTCGGCAAAGGACTCCATAGCTACGGTTGGTTTCTATAATGCACACATCAGAACGAGATTAAGAACGAACTATGACCCTGAATAATGGATTTGCGCCTTTGAGCGATGATGAAGTGCTATTTGCCGATCGCGGTCGGGTCTTGATGTCGAATCCGACATTTAAGGTCAGCGAATTTTTAGATCAGTTGGCGCAGGCAGTCAGCGATCGCCAAGGCGACTGGACGGAAGAAAATGAAGCCTGGTTTGGCGATGGGCTGCCCTGCGAGGCATTGCGCTTTACCTCTGGAGGCTGGCAGCGCGGCAGAGTCCGCATTCGCCTCGAATTTATGCCCCTCAAGTCACCTGGAACTTTGCCAGAGCGCTCTTCTGCTCGCTCTCCCGAACCGCTTGACAAATTGCGCCCCCGCCCGATCGACGACATTTATTCTGACGATAGCGATTACTAACCGAATCTTGCCCCTCTATGAGCCGTTCCCTCTGGACAGCGCTCCATGATCGGTTGCACCAAACCATTCGTCAGCGTGCGCTGTTTGCTCCGCATCAAGCGATCTTGATTGCTGTATCTGGAGGGCAAGATTCGCTCTGTCTGGCGCGGATTTTAGTGGATTTGCAACCGAAGTGGAATTGGAAGCTAGCGATCGCGCACTGTGATCATCGCTGGCGTCCTGACTCTCAAGCCACTGCCGACCATGTTGCAGCCCTGGCGATCGCTTGGAATCTACCGATATACCGAGAGGTGGCGGAGTCAATTCCTAAGAGCGAAGCGGAGGCGAGAGTGTGGCGCTATGACGTGTTGAGCGCGATCGCGCAGGCGGAGGGATATAGCGCGATCGCCACTGGGCACACCGCGAGCGATCGGGCTGAAACACTGTTGTTCAACCTGATTCGTGGTAGCGGAGCCGATGGGTTGCAAGCCTTAGGCTGGAAGCGTCTGCTGGGTTCAACGCTGGGTCTTGTTCGTCCGTTGCTAGAAACGACTCGCACAGAAACGGGAAAATTTTGCCAAGCGGCGGAGCTACCTGTCTGGGACGATGCGACCAATCAAGATCTCCGATATGCGCGAAACCGCATTCGGCACGAGGTGTTGCCGTATTTAGAGACGCACTTTAATCCGCAGACGGAACGCCATCTGGCTCACACCATGGAACTTTTGAGCGCGGATGTAGAGCATTTAGAACAGCAAGCTGCTGCGCTGCGAGAACAGGCGATGGGCGATCGCTCGCTTGAGGCAATCGGCTTGAATCGGCGGATTTTAGGTCAAGCCTCCCTAGCGCTTCAGCGCCGAGCAGTGCGCCAATTTTTGCAGCAAACTCTCCAGTTCAGCCCAAATTTTGCACAGGTTGAAAAGGTTGTGTCGTTAATTTCTGCCCCAAATCGGACGCGGACTGATCCGTTTTTGAAGCGTGCGATCGCAGAGGTGGATGGCGATTGGATTTGGATCAACGACCTCCCTCGATCGCCTCACTCGTGATAAGAACACCAGTCGCTCCAACTTCCGGCGTAGAGCTTGCCTTCTAAGCCGATCGCTGCCAGAGACAGCAAATTGACGCACGCCGTTACCCCCGAACCGCAATACACCAGGAGGTCTTGCGTCACCAAGCCTGACCAGCGATCGCGCAATTGCGCCTCTGAGATCACGTATCCCTGCTCTGTTGTCACGTCGTGCCACGGATAATTGAGCGCCCCCGGAATATGACCCGCGATCGGATCAATCGGTTCTCGGTCGCCACGGTAGCGGTCTGGTTCGCGAGAATCGATCAGCGCCACCGCAGGCAAATCTTTTTTGGCATTCACAGTGTCAATGTCTACAACCCAGTCTTGGCGAGGCGTTGGATTAAAATTTCCGCTCTTTTCTTTAGGATTATCCAAGCTGACTTCGCCGCCGATGGCTTGCCATGCCTTGAATCCGCCATCTAGCACAGCCGCGTGATCGTGCCCCAAATAGCGCAGCAGCCACCACAATCGAGCCGCAAACGCAAATCGAGAATCATCGTAGGCAACCACCACGGTAGAGGCGGTAATGCCCATTGCCGAAAGTTTGACGCTGAGCCGTTGAAGGTCGGGTAAGGGATGCCGCCCGCCGTGCTGTTGAACAGGACTCGATAAGTCTTGATTGAGATCGGCGTAGTAAGCTCCTAGAATGTGTCCTGCTTCGTACTGTTGGCGTCCTAAAGCGGGTTCCATCAATGCAAATCGACTGTCGATCACAACGACCTGAGCAAGGTTTTCGCGCAGCCAGGCGGCGGACACAATCGGTGAAGGAGGGACGGGAGACGGATGAGCCATGAGGTTTATGGGACTGGCGATCGCAGATATTAAGCACACTGGGCGCAGTTTCTGCACTCTTCTACGTCTAAAAATCTAAAAAATGATAGCGGCAGATAACTCAATCCTGCCTTAAGAGGGAAGCTAATGCGATCGCGAATTGACGACAATTACAATAGATTGCATAAAACGACCCCGTTAGAGAGATCCTATGAAATTTTTACGTCTTGTGTCTGCTATTTTACTTCCGCCCCTGGCTGTATTCCTGACAACCGGCATCAGCACAGGCTTGATTGTTAGTGTTCTCCTGACTGCTCTAGGCTGGGTTCCGGGAATTATTCACGCACTTTGGCTGATCCAAAAAACCGAAGAGCGGCAGCGTGAACAAGTTTACTAATTTGCTACAGTGTTTACTAAGGTCTAATAGGTCGCAGTTTGCTTTAAATCTTTAAACCTCCTTGAAGAGCGGCTCAAAGACTTTTCCCTGAACTACTACTTTTTCAAGTTTCAACCGAGGGGTAGCATACCGGGCTTCTACTTGCTCAGAATCTTGTTTAGGGCGCGTAGAACTAATATTGACTCTGCTCTTAAAGCAGAAAAGCATCTCGATCATGCGATCGAGATGCTTCGCTAATGCGTTCTTCGATTCATCAACCTAGCGGCTGATCTAGCCTGACGGCTTGACCGTTTTTGCCATTTCAATGAAAGACCTCATATTCGCACCGGGGCGACGACGAGCACTAGTTGACTTAGGCGTTAGATATTCAGTCGCAAAGCTGACCGTTGGCTTAGGCATATTGAGGGCAACATTGGCAGGTGCATCAGGCTGCGAGCCATTGCCCGAAGTCGCATCTTTTTTAGCTGGTTCTGCTTTAGCAGAGGTTGCTTCAGAGCCTGCGGCTTGAATCGAGTCTTTAGCCGATGAGGCAGATTTTGCTACCGATGTTTTGGCAGATGAGGCAGCTTCGGAGACGGATGCCTTAGCAGCTTCTACTTTATTAGTTAGCTCTGTTTTTGCGCCGTTTGCCATAGCTGCGACTTTTTCGTTAACTGGTTCATCCTCGGCATTGCGCGAAGGCGGCACAGACTTAGACTCGTCGGCTTCCATGTAATAGCCGCCGTTTTTTTTGCCGCCTAGCAGCCCACCAATAAAGGACAAGATGCCGCTAAATAGTTTTTTGATGAGGTTGATTAAACCGCCCATGTATCACTGCTCCTGGGATGAGTGCTAAACACCTTAACTTTCTGCCTCAGGAGAGACAGAATCGATAAGACTTTCTTTATTCAATTATCAGTCTCTCGTGGATCTCCTTGCAAGGCTCTATCCCAGTTTTTTTGGATTTATTAGAATTTAGTAGATTTGCTTTTCTGCCTCGCTATCTCTTGAAAAGAGTCCTAACAAAGGGCCGAGAACGGCTCCGAAGACAAATCCACCTGCGTGGGCCCAGTAAGCCACGCCGCCCCGCTCCATGCCAATGTTTGCCGGAACGCCGAGACCTGCAATTCCGTAAAGCGCCTGTTGCAGAAACCAGATGCCCAAGTAAGCATAGGCGGGCAGGCGAATGGGAATCAAAATTCCTAGAGGAATGAGCGTAAGAATGCTAGCTTTTGGAAATCGGAGGATGTATGCGCCCATGACCCCGGCGATCGCACCACTCGCGCCCAGCGATGGAATAGTTGAATTTGTTGAGAAATACCATTGTGTCAGGGCAGCTAAAGCACCGCACGACAGGTAGAAAACCAGATACTTCAGGCGTCCTAGCCGTTCTTCGATGTTGTTGCCAAAAATCCACAAAAACAGCATGTTTCCAGCAACGTGAAGAAATCCCCCGTGCAAAAACTGAGAGGTGAATAGGGTGATCCATTCTGGAAAAGGCTGGTAGCCCAGCCTTTCTCCGCTAAAGTAGCGAGATAGCTCTTGGGGAACGACTGCCCACGTATAGAAGAATTCTTCTAGCTGCGGGGGTGTTAGGGTAAGTTCGTATACAAATACTGCAATATTGACTGCAATTAACCCATAGGTGAGATAAGGTGTGATGCGAGTCGGATTGTCGTCGCTGATCGGAAACACAAATTTTGCCCCATAATAATCCTTTAGCTGGAAGAATAGCGAATTTACGGCGATCGTGTCTGTTGATCTGAAGACAGATTCCAGCCAAAAATCTGTTTAAATGTTGGAGGGTTTCTTCATTTCGATTCGTCAGGGGCACTGAAACTGCGCCCCCATCAGAACTGAGGGATGCCAGCGGCGCGATCGCTATGTTCCCATGCGCTTGATGATATTTTGCACGATGCCAATTCCAGAAAACGCCTGGTAGCCAAATAATCCCGTAATCGCGATGTTGATCCCGATATGGGTATAGCGCGCCCACTCGTGTCCCTTTTGCATAAACGGAGATAGGGAGGCTGAGACGGCAATCATGGCGGTCATCCCTAAGCCGATCAGCAAATGAGGATTGACAAATAGCTTGCCACTGTTGACGTACGTTGAAGCCATCGCCCCAACCGATCCAACCACCATCAGCGCCAGCACTACCGAACCGATTTGATAGTGTTTGACGTTAAATTTTCCCTTGAGAAGCTCTTTTTTCACGTCTCCTTGAGCAGTACGGGCACGTCGCCACTGAATGCCTAGATAGAACGAATAGAGGGTGAGCGCCAACAGCACCCACATCAAGACCGGATGAACGAACTGACTGTAAACTTTGACAGACTGGGGGATCTCGAAAGACATGGGTGTTCTCTAGTCTGAGGAAGAAAAGTAATAAAACTTAGCATAACCTACCTCTTCGGGATTAGCCTGCCTAGTGGATTGTCAACGTTGAGTGGAGGGGTGAATGAGTGGAGGGGTGAATGAGTGGATTACTGCGACCCATCTACCCATCGACCCTCTAACCCATTCACTCCTTGTCTCTCATTTCAACTTTGACAGACTACTAAAGTCGTTAGTGCAAGAAATGGCGGGTTCCGGTCATCGCCATCACAAGTCCGAGTTCGTTAGCAGCATCGATCGAATCTTGATCGCGCAGGCTGCCACCGGGTTGCACGATCGCACTAATTCCAGCGGCGGCGGCAGTGCGAACCGAATCGTCAAACGGGAAAAAGCCATCGCTGGCAAGAATGGCTCCTTTGGCGGCGTTTCCGGCTTGGTCGAGAGCAATGTTGACCGAGCCAACGCGATTCATTTGTCCTGCCCCAATGCCGATCGTGGTACGATCTCGGCTCACCACAATGGCATTCGATTTCACATGCTTGCAAATTTTCCAGGCAAACAGCAGTTCGGCGAGTTGCTCAGGCGTGGGTTTCTGCTCGGTGACAAGGTTCCACTGGGTGGGGTCAGCCAAGATATCATCGGTCATTTGGACTAAAAAGCCCCCTGCGATCGCGCTGATTTGCTCTGGTGCGCTGGTTTTTAGATCGGGCAAAATCAAGACGCGAACTTTCGATTTTGCCTGCAAGATCGCTTCTGCCTCTGGCTCACATCCGGGAGCTACCACGCATTCTAAGAAGGTTTTCATCATTGCCGTTGCGGTGGGGGCATCAATCGCCCGATTGATCGCCACAATTCCACCAAAAGCCGAAGTCGAATCTGCGGCAAACGCTTTTTCGTAAGCCTCAAGCAGCGTTGCACCCATGGCAGAGCCGCAGGGGTTGTTGTGCTTGATGATGGTTGCTGCCGGATCGCTATCTGTAAATTCGGCAATAATCGATCGCGCGGCTTCTAAATCAACCAAGTTGTTGTAGCTGAGTTCTTTTCCCTGCAACTTTGTGGCAGATGCCCAGCCGGTTGGCGTTGTGCCCTGGCGATACCACGCCGCCGCTTGATGAGGATTCTCGCCATAGCGCAGGGTTTGCACTTGGTCTCCGGTCAGGGTAAACGGGTTGGGGAGATCGCTGAATGTGGCTCCTTGGTTTTCCAGGTAAGTCGAAATGGCGCGATCGTAGCTTGCGGTATGTTTAAAGGCTTGCAGCGCGCAGGCTTGCCGAAAGGGCAGGGAGGTGGCTCCGCGATGTTGGCGCAGTTCGTCTAGATAAGCGTCGTATTGATCTGGGTTGCAAAGCACCGTCAGATGGGCAAAGTTTTTAGCCGAAGCGCGAATCATGGCAGGACCGCCAATATCGATTTGCTCGATCGCGTCTGATAACTTTACCCTGGGTTGGGCGATCGTTGCCTCAAACGGATAGAGATTGACCACGGTTAGATCGATGGGGCGAATCTGCTGGGCTTCTAAATCTGCGATGTCTTGCGGCTCGTCTCGCCGTGCCAAAATGCCCCCATGAATTTGTGGATGGAGGGTTTTCACCCGTCCGCCCAAAATTTCTGGCGACCCAGTGTAGTCTGAAACCTTGGTGACCGGTAAACCCGCTTCTTTCAAAGCGTTTGCGGTTCCTCCGCTGCTGATCAAGTCAAACCCAAATTCTTCTACCAAACTCTGAGCTAGGTCAACTAGCCCAGTTTTATTTGAGACGCTCAGCAGAGCTAGACGTGCCATGAGTTTAAACTTCCTGTCGTACAGCGTTACTCCTCAGAATAGAGGAAGATCAAATTGTAGGGTAGAAGAAAAACCTAAGGAAAATCTAAATAAAGATAGCAGATTGCTCCTACCTCCTATGATGAGATTCAGTAAATGAGATTCAGTAAATGAGATTCAGTAGATGAGATTCAGTAGATGAGATTCAGTAGATGAGATTCAGTAAATTAGTAGGGTGAATCCGTGTCTTTGTCAGCGATCGCACTTCCTCCAAAATCTGGTTACGCCCCGACGGGCTTAGTGGTCATCCTCCACGGTTGGGGCGCAAATGCTCAAGATGTCGCCTTTCTGTGTTCTTTACTCAACCTGCCGGGCAGCCAGTTTATCTTGCCAAATGCGCCATTTCCCCATCCTTATGGCAACGGCGGGAAGATGTGGTACGACCTTTCCAACATCATGACCTTTGAGCGAGATGTTACTCAGCAAGCCGATCTAAAAACGAGCCGCCAGCGCCTTACAGAGTGGCTTTACTCGCTAGAATCGACTACAGGAGTGCCCTTGTCTCGCACCATCTTGGGCGGATTTTCTCAAGGGGGAGCCATGACCCTGGATGTGGGCACACAACTTCCTGTGGCTGGGCTGATGGTGTTGAGTGGCTATCTTCATGGCGCAATTTTGGCTCAGCCCAGCTATCCGCCGATCCTCATGGTGCATGGTCGCCAAGATGCGGTTGTGCCGCTCAAGGCATCTCATCTGGCCCATCAGCAGCTTGAAGCGCTCGGCGCAGTTGTAGACTACCGAGAGTTTGATATGGGGCACGAAATTTCTCCCCTTGTGCTCCATGAAATGCAAACCTTCATCGAAAAAATCTTGACCTGACCTTGACAAATTGAGGGTCGTAAATTAACGAAACCTTTACTCTGAGTTTCAACTGAGCAAGCTGGAGTAAAATTTAGGCAGGGGTCAGCCATCTGTTGGAAACGTTTCGTACCGTAGCGGATGGGTTTAGAGAGGTAAAAGCCATGCAAACATTCAAATACACAGAACTCGACGTGGCTAAGCTCACAGAGTCAGATATTGAGGCGTTGGCAGTTCGGTTGGAAAAAGACGATTACAGCAGTGTGTTTGATGGGCTAGAAGATTGGCACTTGCTCAGAGCGATCGCATTTCAGCGTCCCGAACTGGTTGAGCCTTATCTCCATCTGCTAGATTTGGAAGCCTACGATGAGGCATAGCGTTGGGGTCTTGTCGCCCATTTTTTCAGGGTTCCGCTCGTGTGTCGGGCGGTTTTTTATGTCAGTCTATTTCCTGTTAACCGATGCAAGGTAAACGCATTCTCTTTGGCATTGGCGGCGGCATTGCAGCTTACAAAGTGTGCCATCTCGTTTCAGCCTTGGCAAAATCTGGGGCAGAGGTGCGGGTGATTCTTACGCAGTCTGCAAAAGCGTTTGTGACTCCTCTCACCTTTGCCACTCTGAGCCGCCACCCTGCCTATACCGACGATGAGTTTTGGAACCCAGCGCACGGTGCCGTCGTTGTTGGGCAAAGTGTCCATCGCCCGCTCCACATCGAACTCGGTGAATGGGCAGACCTGTTTGTAATTGCACCGTTAACGGCTAACACGCTGGCAAAGCTAAGTTATGGCATGGCAGACAATTTGTTGACCAATGCTGTTTTGGCGTCTACCTGTCCTGTGTTGCTGGCTCCGGCAATGAATACGGACATGTGGGAGCAACACAGTGTCCAACGTAATTGGCATCAGCTTTTAACAGACTTGCGCTATCACTATGCCAATCCGGGGGAAGGAATGTTGGCGTGCGATCGCAGGGGCACAGGGCGGATGGCAGAACCCGAAGAACTCTTGCCTCACATTTACTCGATGCTGAAGACAAACGGCGATCGCGATCTGGTCGGCACCTCAATTTTGATCAGCGCTGGGGGCACCCGCGAACATTTTGATCCGGTGCGGTTTGTTGGCAATCCCTCGACGGGAAAGATGGGCATTGCGATCGCGCAAGCCGCCCAACATCGAGGCGCGTCTGTCACCCTGGTTCATGCCCCGATCGAGGCTCACCTATTGGCTCCGCTCAAGTCAATTCGGCTGATTTCAGTCATCAGTGCTGCCGAGATGCACCGCGCCATGACAACCCACGCCCCCGATGCCGATTGGATCATCATGTCTGCGGCGATCGCCGATGTGAAGCCTGCCGTTTACCATGGGCAGAAGTTGCCAAAAACGCAGTTGCCAAGAGCGTTACCCCTAGAACCGATTCCTGACATTGTGGCAGAGTTGGTGAAGGGGAGGCGTCCTCATCAGCGATTTGTCGGCTTTGCGGCACAGACCGGAGATTATGTGACGCCTGCGATCGCAAAGCTCACGCGTAAGGGTTTAGATGCGATCGCGGCAAATCCGATAGATTTACCGGGTAGCGGGTTTGGGAGCGACACCAATCAAGCCATGCTGATCGATGTGACAGGTCGTCAGGTTCGCATTCCCGTGTGCAGCAAATTAGAAATGGCTCATCGCCTGCTGAGCTTTGTTCAAGCGATCGCCGATGAGCCAATCTGAGATCAAGATGCTGCAAAGCCCAAACTAGCGCCTAGACTGGGCTTACAGACCTTTTGAGTGCGGCTCTAAGCCTCAACCCATACCGAAACCGAACCCCCGTCACAGCTAAACTCACCCCAGCCCTTCTCATTCGTTTGCACAGGGTCGGCAATATGTTCGGTCAGGTCGATAAAGGTGGTATTTGGCTTACCAACTTCCATCCATTTTGTCCCTTCTGCCCCGTTGCTCATCAGCACTGCCATGGGGTGGGGGTGCTCTTCGTCTCCCAAACAAGTCCAACCGATTGTGTTGGGATGGTCAAAGTAATCGTATTGAGCGCCGTAGGTGTAGTGCTGGCGGGCATACAAGAATTTATCAATCAGCCACTGGTGCGATGGCATAATCACCTTATGGTTTTGCCCGTCCTGCCCTTCGTCTTCATACTCTGTCCCATAATAGTCGGGGTAAAAGACACACGGATAGCCGTCTTGGCGCAGCAAAATTAGCGCATAGGCTAACGGCTTAAACCACGGTTCTACCACCGACTCTAGCGCTTGCAAAGCTTGAGAATCATGGTTGGCAACAAACGTAACAGCAAACATTGGCTGCGCTTTGACCAACGTGTTGTCAAAAATTTGCCGCATGTCATAGTGCTCGCTTTCTTGACTAGCCGTGTGAAAATTGAAGTGAAGCGGAACATCAAACAGCGCGACTTTACCTTGCGTGTTATGGATGTAAGCTTCTAAGGCTTCAACGCTGTTTTCCCAGTACTCTGCTACGGCAAACAACGGCTCTTCAGCAACCTGGTTTACCGCTGCTAGCCAATCTGGGAAGAACCACGCAGAAATATGTTTAGCAGCGTCGATCCGAAATCCGTCTACGCCCGTTGTCTCGACATACCATTTCCCCCACTCAGCTAGCTGATGGCGAACAGACTCTTCGCCAAAATCTAAGTCGCAGCCCATCAGATAGTCGAAGTTCCCCTGCTCAAGGGCAACGTAGTCGTCAAACGATTTGCCTTCAAACACGTAGATGGTAGAGTGATCGTCTGGACTGTTGGCGTTGTAGTCTACGGCATCAAAGTGAAACCAGTGCCACTCAAACGAGGAGTACTTGCCTTGGCGAGCAGGGAAGGTAAAGTGCGTGTAGGTGTTGATTTCGTGCAGGTCGCCTTTGGGGTTGAGGCGGTTGTCACGGGGATAGGGCGTTGCTTTTACGGTTTCAATGCCATCCCCGCCCATCATGTGGTTAAACACGATATCGGCATAAGCGCGAATGCCGGTTGCTTTGAGTGCTTTGAGTGCATCTAAATATTGCTCACGAGTGCCATACTTGGTGCGAACCGAGCCTTGTTGATCAAATTCGCCCAAGTCGTACATGTCGTAGACACCATAGCCAACTTCGCTTTTGCCGCCCACACCTTTATAGGCAGGGGGGAGCCAAAGCGAGGTAAAGCCTTTGTCAGCCAATGTTTGAGCTTGCTCTTTGAGCTTCTCCCAATGCTTCCCATCGTCGGGAAGATACCAATGGAAGTACTGCATCATCGCGCCTTTCTGATATGACACGCTAGTTTCTCCAGATGTTGAGTTGTGGTGAATAAATCGTTGCTGCTAAGCAAGCACGAGGAAGGTGCGATCGCTACTGCAAATCGCTCCTTCGTAGTTCTACGGCAAAAAGCTAAATCTGCACGAAAAATAATTCAACAGTGCTTAATAATCTATCAGCAGAGTATTGGCAAGGGATATCATTCACAAGATAGATTTGCGAAAGAAGGGTTTGGGTTAAAGCTTTTGAGGGATGGCGTCAGTCTTAAATCTGGAATTTACGGAGTTAATAAATTGGTTCCAATCTGCTGAGCCAACTTCTACAAAAGTTGCCGAAACCCAATTTTGTTAACCTCTCGTCTAGATCTGCCGAAGCGCAAAAATCCAGTTTTACCCGATTGAACATTTGCCCGATGTGCTGCACAATCCGGCGCGGCAATCTAATAGCAAACCCCGCTAAAGCGGTATTGATCGTAGGGTAGATTTCACCGTTGTGTCGCCATTACTACACTTTTAAGAAGTGTTAATTAATCTCTAATCTAGTTTTTATGATCGTACATCCAACTCAAACGGGATGGCAGGTAATTTATCACCGTGCCCATGCGTTATTGGCGGCCCAAATTGCAGGGCAATGGCGGAGAAAAGACGCCCCACCTAGACTGTATGAAACGATATCCGCTATTTCTCACCACGACGACTTAGAAAAAGAGTGGCAGGAAAACAATCTGACAAAAGCGGGTGCGCCGATGGACTTTACGCAAAGCCAGGAGACCTCGTTTCCGCAAATGAGAAAGCATTTGGAGGATTCACTCTATCGGGGTCGATGGGTTGCTCTGCTGACCTCGATGCACATGTCACGACTCAACGCCTCGCAGCGCGGCACCTCTAAAGAAGCAGACGAATTTTTAGATGAGCAACGTGCCGCTCAAAAGCGATGGTGTAAAGAACTAAAAATTTCTCAAGAAGACGCCTCTAGCGCCTACGATTTTATGCAGTGGTGCGATCGCTGCTCGTTGATTCTCTGCCAAGGTGAGCTTCCCGACGACGAACGCGCCCTTGAAATTAGCAAAGCCCACGACGGCAAACGCTACGACATTCGGCAGTTTGCAGATGGGCTGATCACGGTTGAGCCGTGGTGTTTTGAAACCGATCGCTTTACGGTGAATGTTGAAGTTTCTTACCTCAAGCAAATAAAATTTGATGACAATGCCAGCTTGACAGAAGCGCTGAAAATTGCGCCGCGCGACTTGGTGGAGTGGACGTTTATCAAAAGTAAACCATGAATGTAGACCCGGCTGATTTGCCCCGTCAAATTGTTGAACGATTAGATTGTGAGCGACTGGTAAAGCGTTCTGAAGGCTCGTCTGATGTGTTGTTGTCAGAGTTGATGGGCGCGATCGCAGACTTTTTGCAATGCGATCGCTGTTTTCTATATCTCCGGCAACCCCAAACGTGCCTGGGTAGAGTTCCGTTTTGTTGGGTTCGCTCGGCTGATGTGCCTGTTGTTTACGACGAAGCCTGGAAACCCGAACCGACCTGCTTATTTACTGGCGAAGATCCGCTGTTTGCGGCTGCCTTAAGGCTCGATCCTTCTATATTTATTGACGACGTTGAAACTGCCAGTGCTGATCAGTTAAATCGGCAATTTGAGCGGGAAAATTTTGGGCACCGCGCCCTGATCCATGCTCATCTGCATAGCGACAACCAACTGTGGGGCGTTCTGCAACCTTGTTTTATGCGGCAACCGCACGCCTGGACAGACTCGGAACAGGCGGTGATCGAGCAAGTGGTGCAGAGCATTACCCCGATCGCCGTTAACTACGTCAACTCTCATGCTACAGAAATCGTGAAAAATCGCCCGTAGGAATGAGGTTAGATCCTACAAAAGTAGTGTTTATTACACTTGAACCCTAATACGTTAGATTTGCGCTTTTCAGTAGCGCACCTCCCATTGCAGACCTTTACCTAAACTTGTACAGTGGATCGAATCCTCGTTGTAGACGACACACCCGATAATTGTTTGCTGATCCAAGCGATTCTCCAAGACGAAGGCTACCAAGTCGAGCTTGCAGAAAGCGGCAGAGAAGCCTTAGACAAAATTGAGCAGCTTCCCCCTGATTTGGTGCTGCTCGATGTGATGATGCCTGGAATGGATGGTTATGAGGTGACTCGTCGAATTCGCGACAACAGCGCGCTTCCCTTTATGCCCATTTTGCTGACCACGGCATACGATCAGCCCAGTGTGGCACAAGGGCTAGACACTGGCGCAGACGATTTTATTCGGAAGCCCGTTCACTTTGATGAGCTTTTGGCGCGGGTACGGGCGTTGTTGCGCCTCAAGCATAGTGTCGATGAGCGAGATCAAATTGCCCGCCAGCGAGAAGATTTTGTCTCGCGCCTCACTCACGATTTGCGAACACCCCTTGTGGCGGCTGACCGGATGCTGGATCTGTTGTCTCAAGGGGTGATGGGCGAGTTGTCGAGTGATGTGCAAGAAGCGATCGCCATCATGGTTCGCAGCAATCAAAATTTACTGACGATGGTGAATTTGCTGCTGGAGGTCTATCGCTACGAGGCAGGGCGCAAAACCCTGACCTTTGCCCCTGTAAATGTAGGAGAGCTAGCCCAAGAGGTAGTTGAGGAATTGTCGCCGCTGGCGATCGACAAGAGCTTGGCGCTCAAACTAGAGCAATCTGGTGCTGTTGAAGAGTTTGTGATCAAGGGCGATCGCTTGGAGTTGCGCCGGGTTTTAACCAACTTGATCGGTAATGCCATTAAGTTTACCGATGAAGGCTTGGTGACCGTCAAATTTTCTAAAGGCAGAATGTCTTTGGCGGCTGCTCTCAAACTTGAAGTGATAGATACAGGACCCGGCATTGCTCCTGATGAGCAAGGCATGTTGTTTGAGAGCTTCAATTCGGGCAAGCACAAGCGGTCTGGAAGCGGTTTAGGGTTGCATCTGTCTCGCCGAATTGTGCAGGCTCACAATGGCACAATTAGCGTAGATTCAGCCGTGGGGAAAGGCAGCACATTCACCGTTCTCCTGCCCTTTCATTAGGCTCCGCGCGGCGCTGTGAGTGTGGGGATTAACTGCGAAAAAGGCGGCTATACAGCGTTTCATGCGACATGCTAGCGAGCGTTAGCCCCCAACCGCTGCTGCTCAAGTCCTCATCTTGCAGGCTAAGCAGGTCTTGTGTCGCCTGGGCGATCGTTGGGTCTAGATTTACGAGCAACTGCTGTCCGGCTGTTTGCCCTAGCGGAATCAGCTTGATCCCGGCGCTAACAAGGTTGGTTGCCCAACTGTGGAGGTAGCCGAGGGTTGCCCACGGGGTTTCGATGTGCCACGCGGCAGCAACAAGACCAAATGCGATCGCAAAGTGACACGGATCTGAGGGAACCGGGGCAAAGTCAGGCGAGAGGGCTTGAAAAAGGCGGAGCAGAGAGCGACCCATTTGCAAGCTTTGCGATCGCAGTTCCTCGGTTTCACGGGCGGCAGATAACCACTGATTCCAGGTTTCTAGGACAGATAAATCTTGAGCAACGGTGGCGCGGTGCGATCGCAGCATCATCGCGGCTTCAAGCCGCACTGCACCATATTGCAACTCTTGAACCAGCCACTGCTCTAGCTGGTCGGCACTAGAGATTGTGCCCTTTTGCACCAGCGACTCGATCCCTTCTGAGTAGCTATATGCCCCTACCGGCAGCACTGGGCTGGCAAGCTGAAGCAGGCGCAAAAGCCGGATGTTCTGAGCATGAGTCTCCCCAGCGTTTGCTTTAGTGTGAATGTCCATAGGCTCCGGTCTCTGGCTGAAACGGTACCATTTCTTCGACAACGTGCAACCCCCGATGCTTGAGTAAGTCTTGCAAGACGGGATCAGGAGATAACTTCAGTGCGCTATCTGTAATTTCTAGAGAAACGTGGCGATTGCCAAGATGGTATGCCGCTTGCAAGAGTTCTAAAGCTGTCTTTGCCGTTACGGTGAGGACAGGTTCTGGTTTGGCGCAAATTTGGGCAATATCGCCCGAATCGGATTGCAGCCAATCGCCATCTTTAAGCGTTGTTCCTCTTGGCAAATTTAGATAGACCGATTGCCCATCCTCCCCTCGGCAAAGATAGCGCGATCGCAGTCGTTCTTCAGCCGTGAGGGATAACCGATAGTGAGCTTTTCCGTGAGGCACAACCGCCAACCGATGAGTAAACACAATCACAAAGGCTCTCCCCTCCCTATTCCGCCGCTTAATTAAGATATTAGATAATTTAGATTTGTTTAGAGTAGGGGTCACGGTCATAAGTTTTATGAGGATTCATCGGTTATTCAGCAAATTCTCAGACTCGTTCACCACAATAAGCCTATTGCTTAGTTCCTGCCGCTAGTTGCAAGTCCCGATTATTCTGGAGAAGATTGTGAACCTTAAACCTCAGTCGTTCCGCTCTTGGGTTAAAGTTGCGATCGCTGCGATCGCGATCGCGCTAGTCATCATTGTTGCAAAGCAGTTTAACATTCAACAAGTGCTTCAAAATACTTTACTGTGGATTCAAAGCCTTGGTGCTACGGGCGTCATCGTATTCATTGGCATCTATGCTCTTGCGGCTGTGTGTTTTGTTCCTGGATCGATTTTAACCTTAGGTGCTGGCGTTATCTTTGGTGTTGTTTGGGGTTCGCTTTATGTATTCATTGGTGCGACCATCGGCGCGACACTCGCTTTTCTCGTTGGGCGTTATCTAGCTCGTAGTTGGGTCTCTAACCAAATCGCTGAAAATACCAAATTCAAAGCTATTGACGAAGCTGTTTCTAGAGAAGGTCTAAAAATTGTTGTCTTAACTCGTTTGTCTCCCATTTTTCCATTTAATTTACTCAATTACGCTTTTGGTGTTACTCAAGTGTCGCTCAAAGATTATGTCTTGGGTTGCATCGGCATGATTCCCGGCACGATTATGTATGTCTATATTGGCTCTCTGGCAGGGAGTTTGGCAATGCTGGGTGCCTCAACTCAGACCAGCCCAGAAGCCCAAAGAGTGCAATGGATTATTCGGATTGTGGGATTAATTGCAACCGTTGTGGTGACGCTCTATGTCACTCGGATTGCGCGCAAAGCCCTTCAGCAAACTGCCAATCTCGATCAGGCACAAGGTTGACCAGCAGAATTAGCACTAACTCCCCGACCTGAAATACCGTTTATCTAAAGCACTACTCTGTATTTTTATCTGGCTGACAGGAGCTTATTATGTCGCAGACTATTGTCTCTCCAATGGATGTTTATAACCAGCGTCTCATTGCCCAAGTGCATCCCGCAGATTGGACAAATCCTACCCCGGTCGATCGCTACGATTTGGTCGTGATTGGGGCAGGCACAGCAGGGCTAGTCGTAGCGGCTGGTGCTGCCGGATTAGGATTGGGGCTAAAGGTGGCACTGGTTGAACGGCATCTGATGGGCGGTGACTGTTTGAACGTGGGCTGCGTTCCGTCTAAGTGCGTGATTCGCTCATCGCGGGTGGTGGCAGAGTTTTGGGAGGCGAGGCAGTTTGGGGTGATGCCGCCGGATCAGGTAGAGGTTGATTTTGGGGCGGTAATGGAGCGGATGCGGAAGCTGAGAGCCGGGATCAGTTACAACGATTCGGTCGAGCGGTTTCAGAAATTGGGCGTGGATGTCTTTTTAGGACAGGCAAAATTTGGCGCAAATCAAACCGTGGGGGTGGGAAATCAGACCCTCCGCTACAAGAAAGCGGTAGTCGCAACGGGGGCAAGAGCCGCCAATCTGTCTGTTCCGGGATTAGCTGAAGCGGGCTATTTGACCAATGAAACGGTGTTTTCGCTGGTCGAGCGTCCCCAACGTCTTGCGGTGATTGGCGGTGGTCCGATCGGTTGTGAGATGGCTCAAGCGTTCCATCGGCTCGGCTCGGATGTGATCTTACTGCACAAAAATGCTCATATTCTCGATCGCGAGGATGCAGATGCAGCAGAAATTGTGCAACAAACCTTGATTCGAGAAGGCGTGCAGTTGGTCTTGGGTGCAACCTTAGAACGAGTCGAGCGATCGCAAGCGGGAAAAGTGCTGCACTTTAGCCAAAATGGAGCGCTGAGCACCCTGACCGTCGATGAGATTTTGCTCGGAGCCGGACGATCGCCCAACGTAGAAGGGTTGAATCTGGAAGAGGTTGGGGTTGAGTATGACAAACGCACTGGCGTTAAGGTTAACGATCATCTGCAAACGACAAACCCTCGCATCTTTGCAGCGGGGGACATTTGCATGGATTGGAAATTTACCCATGCAGCAGATGCGGCGGCTCGAATTGTGATCAAAAACACTCTCTTTTCTCCCTTTGGCATCGGTCGCTCGAAGCTGAGCGATTTGGTGATGCCCTGGGTGACCTACAGCGATCCCGAAATTGCTCATGTAGGGCTTTATGAGCAAGACGCCCAAAACCAAGGGATTGAGGTAGAAACGATCAAGATTTCGTTGAAAGATGTGGATCGCGCGATCGCAGATGGCGAGACGGATGGCTTTGTTAAAATTTTGCACAAAAAAGGCTCTGATCGGATCTTGGGAGCCACGATCGTGGCGCGTCATGCGGGCGAAATGATCAGCGAAATCACCCTAGCGATCGCGGGTAAATGTGGTCTCAATACTTTATCTAACGTGATTCATCCCTACCCCACCCAAGCCGAAGCGATCAAAAAAGCCGCCGATGCCTACCGCCGCACGTTGCTGACGCCCACGAGTCAAAAACTGCTTGGCATCCTGGCTAAACTTTCTTAAAGCTTGGACTGTATTCAGACAAGACTTCCTCCAGCGTTCTAGCTAATGACTACTGCTCTGTACCCAATCGTCAATCTGACCTTGAAGGCTACTTTTTAACTGGTTATATTGGCTGCTGGCTTCTTCTCCAAATCCGCCTGCTTCGGTATGGCGTGTTAGGGATTGGATAATTGGAGTGGCAACACTTAAACCCAGCAAAGCATTAAATCCTGCAACCACGGCTGGGGCAGATAGCAGCACAGCAAACTCAGGAAACAACGCCAGCACTGCAATAAATACTAGAAAGAAAATTGGCGTACTTAAACCAACGCTCTTAGCTGTCTCCAAAATTAATTGTTGATATTCCTCGATCGTCATGTCTCCACGGTAAAGATCCAAAGAGTAGGCGATCGCTGTCACAATCACTTGAGTTAACGTTGCGGTGAAGGTGACGGTAATGCCCATAGGAGCGATCGCACCTGCGTTTCTAACGATCGAATCAACGGCATTATAAATGCGAATGTAAACTTGTTCACCACTGGTCATTGCTTGGGCACTGCGGCGAATATTATCAATGCCTACTTCCCACACAATGTTGTTTGCCGCGTTTGAACCGCCTTGAGAATGCGGAATAATGTGGCTACCATGCTTATCTGAAAGAAATTGACGAATTGTAGTTTGAGGATCACGACCGAATTTTGAAGTTGCGGGAATCTTATCGAACAGCTTCATGATTTCCGCATCTGATCGCGGTAAATCTGTGCTGCGAACTCCTGCACTCTTCAGACGCTGAGCAATTTTTGGCATTTCTCTTGCCAATTCTTCGACCGTTTGAGGCAGTGCTGCAAGTGCCGTTGCAAGATGAGCGCCAGTCGCCCCCAAACTTGCTGCTGTATTGCTAGCTTGTTGAGCGGTTTGATTGATGACGGCTGACGAGTCCTGCGTCCATTGTTCGATCGTCTGTGTGCCTGAAGTCACAAAATCAGTGGTTATTTCTGTAGCGGCATCAATCGCTTCGCCTGCTTTTTGAGCAGTTTCCTGAGCAGCATTTTGAGCAGCTTGTAAGAGCTTCTTCGATTCGTGCAGAAAATCCATCTCACCCTCTGGAGCTACTTTTCGGACACAGCGCGATTGCGATTATTCGCAAAATCTAAAAATTGAAATGCTCTTCTCATGATCCCAACAGAACTCTCTGCCTACGACCCTGAGCAAAATGAGATCAATGAATAGCCCGTCAGCTTAGCTTGCCCACGACTCGCATTCAACGATCGCTCTATGTTTAGGCAGTTCCTAAAAGTAAAAATGCCAATTCACTTTTCACTCTAATGCTTCTTTAAGTTCGCTATCTGCTGTCTGTAGCTTGTCATTTCACCCCAGCTTCTCATCATCTCTTCATCATCAGACGTTAGCCGTCTTGTTAAGCTGGAGGCTGCTTTGAAGGATCTGAGTCATGCAGCCAATTTTCACCCAAGCGTTGAGCGTTGAAACGTTGGAGATTGCGATCGCGGGTCTGCCCCCCCACCTAAATGGCACGACAATCGTTCAACTCTCTGATCTGCACTATGACGGGCAACGCTTATCCGATGACTTGCTGATGCAGGCGATCGACGCTGCTAACGATGCCGAACCGGATCTCGTTGTGATCACGGGCGATTTTGTCACCGACGATCCAACGCCGATTTCTGATCTGGTGCTACGGCTAAAATTGTTGCAGCCGTCCGCTGGGGTGTATGCGATTTTGGGCAATCATGATCTGTATTGTCGGGGAAGCCGAGCCGCGATCGTTGATGCGCTCACAACCATTGATGCCCACGTGCTCTGGAACCAAGTTGCCTATCCTCTAGGCGAAGGACTGGCGCTCGTCGGGCTTGCGGATCTATGGTCGGCAGAGTATAGACAGGTCGCCGCGTTGATGGATCAGCTTCCCAATATTCCTCGGCTTGTCTTAGCCCACAACCCTGACTGCGCCGCATGGTTGCAGCCCTGGCGGGTCGATTTGCAGCTTTCGGGGCACACCCATGGTGGGCAAATTATTCTTCCTGGACTCGGAAATGTCTCTGTGCGATGCGCTCAGGCATACCGTTATCTTCCCAGACGGGTGAAACGCAGATTCCCCTTTTTGCGCGCCTGCCACCGGGTGATGACCCATTGGGAATGGGTGAAAGGTTTTCATCAGGTCGGCAACAATCGGCTGTATGTCAATCGTGGGTTAGGCACCTATTTTCCGGGTCGGCTGTTTTGCCCACCCGAAGTGACCATCATTCGCTTGGTGCGGGACGACTCGTGACGGAGAGAAAATTGAGGATTCAATGCCATCGAAAATTCAATGCTACTCACCTTTGGCTGAATGTTCACAGCAAGGGGTAGAGCTTGAGGATCACAAATACGGTCGAGAGGTGAATGTTACCCACCGCCTCCTGAGCGACCTAACCGATACCCTTTTCCATACACAGTGGAAATTAACGGCGCTTCTCCTTTCGCCTCAATCTTGCGCCGCAACAAGCGAATCTGAGCCGCTAACGCATTACTCGTCGGCTTCTCGCCATCACTCCACACATGCTGATAGAGTTGGTCGTGCGTGAGAAGCTGATTAGGCTGACGCATAAAATATTCCAGCAGTTGACATTCTTTTTCCGATAGCTCGATCGCTCGCCCGTCTCGATAGGCGACCTGATTTTGCAGATCAAGTTCTAATCCTTCTACCTTCAGGCGCTGGCTGGGCTGAGTTGGTTCTAGCCCTGTTGGACGCCGCAACAAGGCCCGCACTCGCGCTAATAACTCGCGCAATTCAAACGGCTTGACGAGATAATCATCGGCTCCGGCATCTAGTCCTAGTACGCGATCGTCGATCGTATCTTTAGCTGTGAGAAACAGAACTGGGGTTGAGTCGCCTTGCGATCGCACCTGCTGACAGATCTCCAAGCCCGATCGCGAGGGCAGCATCCAGTCTAAGATCAGCAAATCATACTGCCCTTGCTGCGCCAGGTTGGCCCCTTGTGCTCCGTCATACACCACATCTACGGTGTAGCCCTCGCGAGATAACAGTTGGCTGAGGGGCTGCGCCATCTCAATTTCGTCGTCAACTAGAAGGATCTTCATCGGCATGAGGCATGAAAGGCTTGATGTCCTTCCCTTGAAGTTTCTTTACCCTAAACTGTGACCATTAGCACGCAAAACCCAACGCTTGCCAGAAGGCTTATGATCTTAGTTTCTACTTAAAATGATTATGCTGAACACTTAGCATTTATTTCGTTTCCCATACCCCCTGTTTCCATGCTTACCGTCGCAATTCCCAAAGGCGCGCTCCTAAAAGACAGCATTCAATTGCTCAGCGCCGTCGGTCTCGATTTCAGCGCCTTTTTAGAACCGGGCAATCGTCAATTGCAAATCACTGACCCCACTGAAACCGCAAAGGCATTACTCGTTCGCAATTCTGATGTGCCCGTTTATGTTGAGTATGGGCAAGCCCAGCTTGGAATTGTGGGGTATGACGTGCTGCGAGAAAAAGCGCCCAATGTTGCTCATCTGGTCGATCTGAGGTTTGGCAGTTGCCGGATGTCGGTGGCGGTGAAGGCGGCGAGTCCCTATCGTTCGTCGTTAGAATTGCCTTTGCATGGTCGGGTTGCTTCAAAATTTGTCCACTGCGCTCGTAAATATTTTGAGCATCTAGACCTGCCCGTTGAAATTGTGCCGCTCTACGGCTCGGTGGAATTGGGACCAATCACGGGTATGTCAGAGGCGATCGTTGATCTTGTCGCGACGGGAAATACCCTCCGCGAGAACGGGCTGATCGAAATCGATGTTTTGTTTCAAAGCACTGCTCGCCTCATTGCCCATCCCCTCAGTTACCGGCTCAACACAGATGCCCTAAACGCCTATGTAGAGCATATCCGCAGTCAAATCAAAGACGCGATCGCAGCTTAACCTTGCCTTAACGTCACCCGTTCTCGGCTTATGAGGTACGCCTTACCCCCCGTTATCCCAGGGCGTCCTTTCTCCCCCCATCCTGATTTTTCGCTATGTCTTTGACCGCTTCCCGCCGCTCTCACCGTCCCCAAGAAACGGACTGGCGTCTGTTTCTCCGTCTCGCCCCCTATGCTCGTCGCAACAGCCGCTTATTAATTTGGTCGCTGGTGTTTCTGGTTCCGTCTGCGATCGCCAGCACGCTCCAACCCGTTGTGATCGGAAAAGCCGTTTCGTTGCTCCGCCAAGAGCCATCTGCCTTCGATTTTCCCTTTGGTTTTTTGCGAGACTTCCCCGTGTTTCAGGGGCTAACGATTCTCACCCAATTGCTGCTGCTGACGATGGTTGTGAGGCTTGCCCTCGATGCTGCCCAAGGGTATCTTGTGCAACATGTGGGACAGCGCATCACCGCCGACATTCGCAGCGATTTGTTTAGGCACGTCACCTCGCTAGCGGTGCGGTTTTTTGATCGCACTCCCGTTGGCAAGCTGATCACTCGCCTGACCAGCGATGTCGAGGCGCTCGGAGAAGTGTTTTCAACCGGCGCGATCGGGGTCTTCTCCGATCTATTTACAATGCTGGTGATCACAGTCGTTATGTTTTTGACCCAGTGGCAACTCGCCCTGATGCTAGTGCTAATGCTGGTGCCGGTGACTGCATTGATTATTTATTTTCAACAGCAATATCGGCAAGCCAACTACCGCGCTCGTGAAGAACTCTCTGATCTCAATTCGATCTTGCAAGAAAACATCACGGGAATTGGCGTCGTGCAACTCTTTCGGCGCGAACAGTTGAACAGTGACCTGTTCCGGCAGGTCAATCAGCGCTACATCAAAGCCGTCGATCGCACCATTTACTTTGATTCGGCGGTGTCGTCAACCCTGGAATGGGTCTCACTCATTGCGATCGCCGGAGTCCTTGGCGTTGGCGGCTGGCTGATTAGAGGCAACACCCTCGATTTTGGAACGCTGTCTACCTTTGTGCTTTTTGCCCAACGATTGTTTGATCCGCTGCGTCAGTTTGCTGAGAAGTTTACGGCAATCCAAGCCGGATTCACAGCGGTAGAGCGGGTCAGCGAGATTTTGAATGAGCCAATTGAGATCCGCGATCGCCATCAGGGAAACGATCAACTCGACGACAGGGCGATCGGCGTAGAGAGCAACCCAAACGCGGGTGAGATCCGGTTTGAGAAGGTTTGGTTTGCCTATAAATCAGACGAATATGTGCTTCAAGACCTCGATTTTGTCATTCATCCGGGGGAAAAAGTTGCCCTCGTCGGTCCGACCGGAGCCGGGAAAAGCTCCATTATTCGGCTGCTCAGTCGATTGTATGAGCCGACCAAAGGGCGAATTCTCCTAGACGGCATAGATATTCGCGAGTTGCCCCAGGCAGAGCTTCGTCGCCGCATGGCGATCATTTTGCAAGATGGCTTCTTGTTTGTTGGCGATGTCAAAAGTAATATCACCTTGGGCGAGTCTTACAGCTTTGAAGAAGTGCAGATTGCCGCCGAAAAAACAAACGTCGCCCGGCTGATCGAGCAGTTGCCCCAAGGCTACAACACGATGCTACGCGAGCGCGGCACCAACCTTTCGGGTGGGCAAAAACAACTGCTGGCGTTTGCCCGGGCTGCCATCCGCGATCCAAAAATTTTGGTGTTAGACGAGGCAACCGCTAGCCTAGATGTCGTCACCGAAGCGATGATTCAAGATGCGTTAGAACGGTTGCTAGAAAATCGGACTGCGATCGTAATTGCTCATCGACTTTCAACCATTCGAGATGTCGATCGCATTTTGGTGCTCAAGCGAGGTCAGCTTGTGGAGGTAGGCAGCCACGAAGAACTGTTGACTCAAGGGGGTCTTTATGCCAGCCTATATCGTCTGCAAATGCTGGAGGACTAGAAAGATTGGGGGTTGCCGATCGGCGAGGCTTAACGTGTTTCCTGCTTTTGGAAACGTGCACCCACCGCTTGGCTAAGCAGGTTGGGTTTGTGCCTAATATTTCTCAGGTTGGGGGCTGCTTTGATCAAGCCAATGCCGATAAACCGGATCAAGGGGCAGATCGGCGGATTGAATTGTGGATTGATCTAAAAACTTGGGTTCGGTTAGGGTGGTGTGATCCAGCGGCGCAAGCGTAACCTGCCGAGAGATACTCAGCCCGCTCGTGTTGTGGGCGGCAAATCGCTGCGATGCAGATATCGCCGGGTTCACAGAAGGCGCACTCACTGCCAATACCATCATGCTGCCCATTGACCCAATCCATCCGGTCAGGGCGGCGATCGTTAGCCATTTCTCAACCACACAATTCATCCCTCTCCTCCATAACCTGCTGTAGGTGGCACGTTTCTACCAGGGGAGCACGCCCTCCAAGGCGAGGACAGTTTAATAGGCTCTAAAAGTACGCTTAGGGCAAGCGACCGGATTCCTGTACTCCTTGTCAACCGACTATTATTAACCATCACTCCGCAATTTTGCTTAACTCCGGATCAATTTCTTGAGTGGCACATTAAGAAGGTATAAAGTTTTAGGGCTAATCTGTGAATCCGTGTTCACACAATGACGCTGAGAAAACAATCTCTCGTGCGCCGTGTTCCAACGGAGACAGGGGTTACTGACGATCAGTTTAGCTGAAGCGTTTCTAACTTTCGGTAGCCTGGATTCCCGATCGCAACCTGGGGGAAAATACGGAACTAGCGTCATGTGCCCTAAAAACGGTCTATCTCGGCAATCTAATCACGGCAAATAGCAGCTTGTAATGGTAAAATGGTATGTTTGTGCAAGGCGCAGTTGACAACAGGAAAATTATGGCGAAACGTGTTCAGTTAGTCCTTAACAAGGACGTAAGCAAGCTCGGTCGGTTGGGTGACTTGGTTGAAGTTGCTCCCGGCTTTGCCAGAAACTATTTGATTCCGCAGGGTATGGCGTCTAAGGTGACGCCGGGCGTGCTCAAGCAGGTGGAGCGTCGTCGTGAGTTAGAGCGGCAACGGTTGGCAGAGCTTAAGGAAGTAGCGCTGACGCAAAAGCAGGCGATCGAGGCGGTGGGCAGTGTTGCGATCGCAAAGCAAGCGGGCGAAACAGGCGCAATTTTTGGCACCGTAACCAACCAGGATATTGCAGATGCCATTCAGCAAGCAGCAAATCAAGAGATCGATCGCCGCACGGTGACTCTGCCCGACGTGCATAGCTTGGGTGAGTACAGAGCAGACATCAAACTTCACCCCGAAGTTACGGTGTCGGTGACGGTTCAGGTTGTTGCCGCCTAAGGATTTTGGGGCGGATCAGTATTTTTGTACTGACTCTTGCTAAAATAATGAATGTCTGTATAGTGAGGGGGTCGAGTTGGCTACGGTGATAACTCGACCCTGCTTGCGCTCGGTGTCAGCCTGCTGTTTCTGCCCAACCTTCGACCTGCCCCCTCATGGTTCAAGAATTAAATTTTCAACCGATCAACGATCGCGTTCCGCCCCAAAATATTGACGCAGAAGAAGCGATTTTGGGCGGCATTTTGCTCGACCCAGATGCGATCGCTCGTATCCTCGACCTCCTCAAACCAGAGGCATTTTATCTCAGCGCCCATCAAGAAATGTTTCGGGCTGCCTTGACGCTGCACAACCAAGGAACGCCCGTAGACTTGATGAGCATCACCGCTTGGCTCCATGATCGGGGGCTGTTGGAAAAGATTGGTGGACAGAGCAAGCTGGTGCAACTCGTCGATCGCACCGTTAGCGCCGTCAACATTGACCAATACGCCCAACTGGTGACAGACAAATATCTGCGTCGCAAACTGATCAGCGCAGGGCATCAAATTTCTCAGCTAGGGCACGACACCAAACGAGACTTAGAGCATGTTTTAGACGAGGCAGAACAGAAGGTATTTAGTATTACTCAGGTTCGTCCTAGCCAAGGGTTGACCGCCGCCGCCGATATTTTGACGAAAACCTTCTCTGATATCGAAGAACGATCGGTCGGCATGGCACTACCCGGGCTTGCCTGCGGATTTTATGACCTCGATGGCAAAACGCAGGGCTTCCAGCGATCGGATCTGATCATTGTGGCAGGGCGTCCGTCGATGGGCAAAACCGCGATTTGCCTGGGTTTCGCCCGAAATATTGCCGCCCAGTATAAGCTGCCGGTGGCGGTGTTTAGTTTAGAAATGTCAAAAGAGCAGATTATCCAGCGTCTGCTTGCTAGTGAAGCTCGGATCGAAAGTGGGCGATTGCGATCGGGGCGAATTGCCCAGCACGATTGGGAACCCCTCGGACATGCGATTAGCCGCCTCTCGGAACTGCGCGTGTTTGTAGACGACACGCCCGGCATCAGTGTGACGGAGATGCGATCGCGTGCCCGAAAACTCCAGGCAGAACAAGGCGGCGCACTAGGCATGATTTTGATCGACTACCTTCAGTTGATGGAAGGCACAGGCAGCGAAAACCGAGTTCAAGAACTGTCGAGAATCACGCGATCGCTCAAGGGTCTTGCCCGCGAATTGAATGTGCCCATTATTGCCCTCTCGCAACTGAGCCGCAATGTCGAATCTCGTTCAGACAAGCGCCCCATGATGTCAGATCTGCGCGAGTCAGGCTCGATCGAGCAAGACGCCGATTTAGTGATGATGCTGTATCGCGAAGAATATTACAATCCTGATACGCCCGATCGAGGCATTGCAGAACTGATCATCACCAAACATCGAAACGGACCGACAGGAACGGTCAAACTTTTATTCGAGCCGCAGTTTACCCGCTTTCTCAATCTGGCTGCTCCCAATCGAGAGCATTAAGCCTAGTAGAAGGTAGAGGAGTGAGAGGGTAGAGGTGTGAGAGGGTAGAGGATCTGTCGCCGTGAAAAATCAATTTGGTATGAGAGGGTAGATGAAGATGCTACCCCATCTCACCATCCCATCCCGTTGGTCTAGCCTTCTAAAGTTGCGAGGAACCCACCACAAAATCACCGTCGTCTGGCGGATCTTGATTTTCAGAATCGGTGCAGTACGATAGACTACTGATTAGGCATTGCCCACCCCATCTCACATGGTTGAGTCAAAACTGATCAAAAGTCAGCTTGTGGAATTTCCACAATACCGAATTCGCGAAAGCCCCAAGGCAAAACACGTGAGCCTCAAGATGTCTGTGCAAGGCGGGCTAGAGGTCATCGTTCCGAAAGGCTTCGATCGCAGCCGGATTCCGGAGATTTTGCACAACAAGCAAAGTTGGATCGAGCGCACCATTGAGCGGCTCGAAGAACAGCGCCAACAGCTAGCGCTAGAGCATTCTCATGGCTTACCCACGCAGCTAAATCTGCGATCGATCGATCAGATATGGCAAGTCGAATATTGCGCCACAGCAACCACTCGGTTAACCCTGACCGAAAAAGATAAGACGAAACTTATTTTACGAGGCAATACGCAGAACGAAGACGCCTGCAAATCGCTGTTGCAGCAGTGGTTGATCCGCAAAGCCTACCAGCGGCTTGTGCCATGGCTTTGGTCGGTCAGCGAAGAGGTGGCGTTGCCCTTTCACAAAGCAGCAATTCGCGGACAGAAAACACTGTGGGCAAGCTGCTCTCAGAGCCGAAACATTAGCCTCAATTACAAGCTGCTCTTTCTGCCTCCCCCCTTAGTGCGCTACGTGTTTATTCATGAGTTGTGTCACACCGTTCATCTCAATCATTCTGCAAACTTTTGGGGATTGGTGCAAGCGAAAGACGCCAACTATAAACCGTTGGATCGAGAATTGCGAAAGTCAAGCCATTATGTCCCGCCGTGGTTAGAGCCGTCGGTGCTGGGATCAGAGATATAAAACTGTATAAAATTGGTAAGAATCGTCTAGGCTTGGGTTGCCCATTTTTCAGCCTTGAGAGAGGCTTTTTTCTGCGATCGCTCCTCTAACATTGTCAGGTGAGCTATTGAGGACTTCCCATGCCCGAACCTGCCGATCGTCGTCCTGCCGAAAATAAGAAACACGACGCAAAACCCGAACAAGAAACGGTCGATCCGATGGATTTAGTCACTCGTGGTGGCTATGAGGGTGATCCTAGAGAAATTGTTGAAAATCCGGCAGTGACCCCGGAAATGCTAAACGAACCCGGATATCTTAGAGCCGACAAACTAGACGAAGATTAAACGATTGTCCGAGTCAGATTCAAAGCAAACCCTAGTAACGTTAAGTATTTCTCCACCAAACACTGTTCGCGTGTTGCAGCAATTTCTTCATCGCCAAGCGTGGGTTCTCTGGGTCGGGCTAGAAGAGCGCGCATTTAAGTAACGATCGCGAGCCTTTTGGGTTGGCTCAATTAGGGCAGTACTACGAACTTTGGTTCACCATTTTTTCGGAAATTCAGGATTGAATCTGTTTATTTTTCTATGCCTGGATCAAGCTTTCTGAAGAATTCGGGGAAATTTTGGAGGTCTTCGATTGACTCAACGGAGGGAAGTTCGATCCAGTTGGCTTCGGCTTCTGAGCGATCAACGTAAGCAAAAAATGCTTCATCATAGTGCTTTTTCGATCGCCCTGATACAATCCCATCGGATCGTCCCAGGCGTTGCTTCCGTCCTATCCCCCGCTAAAATAGAAGCCTGTCCCTTTCAAGCTTGTCTACTTTGAGCGCAACATCTGTCAAGCCCCACAAAATTGTTCTCGTCGATGGTCACTCTTTGGCATTCCGCTCCTACTTTGCGTTTGCCAAAGGGCGCGATGGTGGGCTGCGAACCTCGAACGGTATCCCAACTAGTGTTTCTTACGGCTTTCTCAAGGCGCTACTAGAAACGGTTGAAGCAGAGAAACCCAATTATCTTGCGATCGCGTTTGATTTAGGGGGCGCAACCTTTCGCCATGATGCTGACGACACCTACAAAGCGGGTCGCCCAGAAACGCCCGAAGATTTCATGCCCGATCTAGACAATCTTCAGGAGTTGCTAACGGCGATGAATTTGCCCATTGTCGTTTTGCCAGGATATGAAGCAGACGATGTGATTGGCACACTGGCACGGCAGGCAAGCCAAGCCGGGTTTGAAGTCAAGATTTTGAGCGGCGATCGCGATCTGTTTCAGCTAGTCGATCCCGATGAACAGGTGAAAATCCTGTACATGAGTACAACCTACGGCAAGGGAACACCGCCGCCCAAAGAGTTTGGCGTTGAAGAAGTAAGAGCAAAGCTGGGCGTATTGCCCTCTCAAGTGGTTGATTTTAAGGCGCTATGTGGTGATCCTTCGGATAACATTCCAGGTGTAAAAGGGATTGGCGAGAAAACGGCGGTGCAATTGTTAACCACCTATGGCTCGTTGGAAAACATTTATCAACACATTGACGAGATCAAAGGTGCCGTTAAAAAGAAACTAGAAACTGGACACGATGATGCACGGCATTCACAATGGATGGCACAAATTCATTTAAACGTGCCCTTGGATTTAGAAATTGAAGCCTGCAAACTTCAGGGTTTTGATCAAGCAGTCGTGATGCCCCTGATCGAGCGATTAGAATTTAAATCGTTTTTAGGTAAGGTGCAGAAATGGCAACGGCAACTCGGTGGTGAACCTGATGCCGAACTTTCTGAAACAGAAGGCACAACGCAAGCGGCATCGGAAACTGGAACGCCTCTCATTCAGTATGAAAGTGACGATCTCTGGTTTTTTAGTGCAGAAGATACAGAAAACGCAGAAGCATTTACGCCAGTTGCGATCGCACCTCAAATCATTGATACGCCGGAAAAACTCGCCGATCTGATCCAGATTTTATTAACGCACACCAGGGTAGAAACGCCTGTCGCCTGGGACACCGAGACAAATTCTCTTAATCCTCTTGATGCTGATCTAGTAGGCATCGGCTGCTGTTGGGGGTCAGCCGTTGACGAAGTTGCCTACATTCCTCTGACCCACAAGAGCGGTACAAACCTCGATAAAAAGGCAACGCTCCAGGCGCTGAAACCTATTCTCGAAAGTGCCAACTATCCTAAAGCCTTGCAGAACGCTAAATTCGATCGCTTGATTTTGCGCTTTCAAGGCATTCATTTAGCTGGTGTTGTATTCGATACGATGCTGGCAAGTTATGTGCTCAATCCTGAAGCGAGCCACAAACTAAGTGACATGGGCTATCGCTATCTGGGCATTCGGGCGCTGGAATATACCGATTTAGTACCCAAGGGCAGCACGATCGCAGATATCTCGATTCCAAAAGTGGCAGATTATTGCGGCATGGATGCCTACACAACTTACAACTTGGTGCCGAAGTTGCGCTTAGACCTTGAGCCGACCCCCCAACTGCATCAGCTACTGCTTGAGGTGGAACTGCCGCTTGAGCCTGTTTTAGCAGAAATCGAGGCAACCGGAGTCCGCATTGATCAAGACTACCTAAAAGAATTTTCGGTGAGGCTAGAAAAAGATCTCGCAGTGATCGAACAGAGTGCCTACGAATCGGCGGGGGGAAAATTTAGTCTGGGTTCTCCTAAACAACTGAGTGAACTTTTCTTTGATAAATTAGGCTTGGATCAGAGAAAATCTCGTAAAACTAAAACAGGCTATTCCACCGATGCGGCTGTTTTAGAAAAGCTTCAAGGCGATCATCCGGTTGTGGATGCGATCGTAGAATATCGCACGTTATCTAAACTCAAATCCACCTATGTAGATGCCCTGCCAAAACTGATTCATCCCAAAACCCATCGGGTGCATACTGACTTTAACCAAGCCATTACATCGACGGGTCGGCTATCATCTTCTGACCCAAACTTGCAAAATATCCCCATTCGCACCGCCTTTAGTCGGCAAATTCGTAAAGCTTTTATTCCTGAAGAAGGCTGGTGTATGATTGCGGCAGATTATTCGCAGATCGAATTACGCATTCTTGCCCACCTTAGTCAAGAACCCATTCTATTAGAAACCTACCAAAAGAATGAAGATATCCACACCTTAACTGCAAAATTATTGCTAGAAAAAGAGGATATTTCCTCTGAAGAGCGTCGCTTGGCAAAAATTATCAATTTCGGTGTCATTTATGGCATGGGTGCCCAGCGATTTGCCCGCGAATCTGGCGTCAGACCTACCGAAGCAAAATTGTTTATTGAGCGATTTAACGAGCGCTATCCTCGCGTGTTTAATTACCTCCAACAAATGCAGCGAGACGCGATCGCAAAAGGGTATGTTGAAACTATCAAAGGTCGTCGGCGCTATTTTAGGTTTAATAGCGAATCGCTACAACGGATGCAGGGCAAGAATCCTGATGACATTCAACTTGATCAATTGAAACTGCGCGATCAGTTTGATGCCGGTTTGCTACGGGCGGCTGCCAACGCCCCAATTCAGGGATCAAGCGCCGATATTATTAAGATTGCAATGGTGCAATTACATGAACTTCTAAAAGATTATCCGGCACGATTATTGCTGCAAGTGCATGATGAACTTGTGTTTGAAGTGCATCCCGATAGGTTGGAAGATCTGCGATCGCAGATTAAAACCACCATGGAAAATGCAGTTAAGCTCAGCGTCCCGTTATTAGTAGAAGTTAATTCAGGACAAAATTGGATGGAGACAAAATAGGTCATACGAGAACTATTCGTCAGATCAAAGTATGGATGTTTTCCTATGTATCTATCACCTTTTGTCTATAACCAAGTCGATACCGATCGCAGCACATCTGGAATTTCTCCTGTATCAGGCAAAAACTCCAACTGCGTTTCTGACAAACCCAAATAGCCCGACTCTGCAAACGACAACAACATTCGGTTTAACGCAAACCATACTTCCGGTTCATACTCCCAATCGCGCCCTCGGCTGGCTCGTCCTGCGATCGCTTTCAATGCCCAAAAATAACTATTCCGCACCACCGATCCCCCCTTTTTATAGGGCGGGACATCTTCATGATGCAAAAACAAAATATCGTCTTCTATTCGCGCTCTCATGCTGGCTTCAGATATCAATCAAAAAAGTTGTCCCAGCCTAGGAATAACTAACCTAAACCAGGACAACTCCAATGTGCGTCAAAAACTTTTAGAAGCGAGAAGAATATCCGGCGCGACCCCCGCCGCCCCCACGATTTCCACCACCACTCCGATTGTCTTCACGAGGCTTCGCCTTGTTGACTCGCATATCGCGACCCATCCATTCTGCACCATCTAGGGCTTCGATCGCGGCTGCTTCTTCGTCATCTGATGACATTTCCACAAACCCAAAACCACGAACCCGACCTGTCTCCCGATCCATGGGAAGCTGAACCCGCTTGACCGAACCATATTCTGCGAAAATAGCGGTCAAATCATCTTGCGTAACCTCATAAGAGAGATTACCTACGTAAATCGACATTGAAATGAATCTCCAGAACCAGAAAGTGTAGAGATGGGAGATCTTGGAAAAGCCTGCCTTGAGAAAAACCAACCAGTCAGCCTAGATGGAACTAAACGTGAGAGTCTTCAGAAAAACAAACGTATAAACCGATCTTCATCTCTGTATCTCAACTGTAACACGATTTTTCGAGGTAGGATGCGATTTTGGGAAGCTGAAATCATTAAAAAACAACATCTAAACTATGCTAAAAGACTGCTGTTTACGATTGGTTTCTGCCCTGCTATTTTCTACATTTACTATTTTGTTGGAGAATGCTCATGTCTAGTGTAAAAGTTGCTCCCTATGGCGCTTGGAAGTCGCCGATCACATCGGATCTGATCGTTGCAGGTTCGATTGGGCTGGGGCAGATTCAATTAGATGATCAAGCGATTTATTGGAGTGAATCGCGCCCAACAGAAGGCGGACGAAGTGTAATTGTCCGCAGAATGCCTGACGGTCAGATTAGCGATGTGATCCCCGCTCCGTTTAATGCTCGGACTCGCGTTCATGAGTACGGCGGCGGTGCATTTAGCGTTGTTGATGGGGTTGTCTATTTTGCCAATTTCTCTGATCAACGACTTTATTATCAAACGATGGGCGATGCGCCTGTTCCTTTTACACCCGAGCAATCGTTGCGCTATGCCGATGCTGTTTTAGATTCTGCTCGCCAGCATTTAATTTGCGTTTGCGAAGACCATACGATCGCCGATCGAGAACCTATTAACACAATCGTCAGCATTTCCGTAAAAGATGGCAATCAACGGGTGATTGTTTCAGGGAGCGACTTTTATGCGTTTCCGCGCCTCAGTCCAGATGGGTCTACATTGTCGTGGATTGCTTGGAATCATCCCAACATGCCGTGGGACGGGACAGAGCTTTGGGTTGGCACAGTAGAGGCAGATGGAGCGATCGCAGATCCTCGAAACATTGCAGGCGGTGAGACAGAATCTATTTTTCAGCCCCAATGGTCGCCCGATGGCACCTTATATTTTGTCAGCGATCGCACCAATTGGTGGAATCTTTATCGCTGGCACCCAAGCGAAGACACGACTGAACCCCTCTGCCCCAAAGAGGCGGAGTTTGGGTTGCCGTTGTGGGTGTTTGGCATGTCTACCTATGGTTTTGTCGATTGCCCTCCTACAGAGACGGGGGCAGCCCATCGCTTGATTTGCACCTATAGCCAAAATGGCATGAGCCAGTTGGCAAGTCTCGATCTCACCAGTCTCGAATTAACCCCGATTTCAACGCCCTATACGAGCATCGCAGGGCTGCAAGTTAATGCACACCATGCTGTGTTTGTGGGTGGGTCTCCGACCGAAGCCAGTGCGATCGTTCGGCTCGATCTTGCCACACACCATCTTGAAGTTCTCCGTCGTGCCAACGAGCTAAAAATCGATCCCGGTTATCTTTCGGCTCCCGAAGCGATCGAGTTTCCCACAGAGAATGGGCTGAGCGCCCACGCGCTATACTACGCGCCCAAAAATCAGGACTACACTGCACCCGATAAAGAGCGTCCTCCGATGCTGGTCAAGAGCCACGGTGGGCCGACTGCTGCAACCTCGGCGGCACTTAGCCTCAGTATTCAGTATTGGACGAGCCGCGGCTTTGCTTTCCTAGATGTGAATTATGGCGGTAGCACCGGGTATGGGCGAGCCTATCGCGAACGACTGAACAGACAGTGGGGCATCGTAGATGTGGATGATTGTGCCAATGGTGCGCTCTATCTGGCGTCTCAAGGAAAAGTGGATGGCGATCGCTTGGTGATTGCAGGCGGCAGTGCGGGCGGGTATACAACGTTGTGTGCGTTGACGTTTCGAGACACCTTCAAGGCGGGTGCAAGCTACTACGGGGTGAGCGATCTCAAAGCCCTAGCCGAAGACACCCACAAGTTTGAATCGCGATATTTAGATAAATTAATTGGCGAATATCCAGCAGAAAAGGAACTGTATGACCAGCGATCGCCGATCAATGCCCTGGATCAATTGTCGTGTCCGGTAATTTTCTTCCAAGGCGACGAAGATAAAATTGTGCCGCCCAACCAGGCAGAAATGATGGTTGATGCGCTCAGGGAGAAGGGTTTGCCCGTTTCCTATGTTCTGTTTGAGGGGGAGCAGCACGGGTTTCGTAAAGCGGAGAATATTAAGCGTGCCCTAGATGGGGAGTTTTATTTTTATGCACAGGTGTTCGGCTATCAGCCTGCTGAAGCGATTAGCCCTGTTGCGATCGCAAACCTCTAAATCTTGAGCCTCTAAATCTTGGGATCGATCAACCTGAAATACCGCGACTGCGATGCTGTTTGCGATACTGTTAAAGAAGGTTACATTTAACGCTCAGAATTTCAGAATTAATGACAGTCGCGGTTTCGCTTCAAAACGTTCACAAAGTTTACGGAACGGTTCCAGTGGTGAATGGTCTCTCGTTTGAGATTCAGACTGGGGAGATGTTTGGGTTATTAGGGCCAAACGGGGCAGGCAAATCCACCACGATTCGGATGCTGACCACGCTAACGAAACCATCTGATGGTGTCATTCAGGTGGCAGGATTTGATGTGATGCGTCAGCGATCGCGGGTGAAACAACGGATCGGTGTGGTGCTGCAAGCGGTGAGCATCGATAGCGACCTGACGGTGTGGGAAAACATGGAATATCACGGTCGGCTGCATCACCTTCCCAAGGCACGCCGCCAGAACGAGATCGATCGGTGGCTCACGTACGTCGAGTTGAGCGATCGCCGGGATGCCCCTGCCAAAACGTTATCGGGCGGAATGAAACGGCGCTTGCAAATTGCGAGAGCATTATTACACCAGCCAGACATTCTGTTTCTTGATGAACCCACCGTGGGGCTTGATCCCCAAACTCGTCGCCGGTTGTGGGAAATCCTTCGGGATCTCAACAAGCAAGGCATGACGATGTTATTGACAACGCATTATATGGATGAAGTGGAATATCTGTGCGGTTCCTTCGGAGTTGCGCAAAGCGCTAATCGCATCGGCATTATGGATGGCGGAAAACTGATCGCGCTGGGAACGCTGCAAGATTTGCGACAAAAACATGGCGAAGGGCTAGTCGTCAAGCAATATAGCAGTTCGTCTGGAAATGCACCGAGCGATCGCTGGGACTATCAATTTTTTCCCACACTAGATGCCGCAAATGCCTATCTCGATCAACAGCCAGATAAAACGGGAATGATGACCCGACCCTCTAATTTAGAAGACATTTTTGTAGAATTGACCGGGCGCAACTTGGATTGATGACCAACGTTCGCTGTCTCAAAATTCAACGTCTTGCTCAGGAACTACGCTAAGGCACGGTTGCTAGGCAAGATAGTACCCCACCAAATCATGCCTCAACGAGTTGGTTCTCTTGGCGCAAATACGATTCAATAAACCCATCCAATTCTCCATTCATCACATCCTGAACCGCCGTTGTTTCAAGGTTGGTTCGCAAATCTTTGACCAATTGGTAAGGGTGAAAAACATAGTTGCGAATCTGGGTGCCCCACGCTGCCTCTACAATATCGCCTCGAATATCCGCGATTTCTTTGGCGCGTTGCTCTTGGGCAATTACCAGCAACCTCGCTTTCAACAGTGCCAACGCTTTTTCTTTGTTTTGAAGCTGCGATCGCTCCTCCGTACATCTCACCGCTAGCCCAGTCGGGATATGCACAATTCGCACTGCCGTTTCTACTTTGTTAACGTTCTGCCCTCCCTTGCCCCCGGCTCGCGTCGTCGTAATCTCCAAATCCTTGTCTGGAATGTCTAGCTGCACCGAGGTGTCGATCATCGGCATGACTTCAACGCCTGCAAAACTCGTTTGGCGCTTGCCGTTGGCATTAAAAGGAGAAATCCGCACTAGGCGATGCGTTCCTTTCTCAGATTTCAAATAGCCATAGGCATATCGACCCTCAATTTCCAGAGTGGCTGACTTCACGCCTGCCTCGTCCCCTTCAGATAGCTCCATCAAATGGACTCTGTACCGATGAGCTTCGCCCCATCGGGTATACATTCGCATCAGCATCTCTGCCCAGTCTTGGGCATCTGTTCCGCCTGCTCCAGCATTAATCGTGAGAATGGCTCCCTTCGTATCATACGGTCCTGACAGCATTTGCTGAAGCTCCCACTGATCAAGCTCATGTTTCAACTGATCGGTTTTTGCTTCGGCTTCTTCAAGCAACGACTGATCCATTTCTAGCTCAAGCAGTTCTAGCGTTGCTTCGGCGTCAGCTAAGTAGGCTTTCCATTGATCAAACTGCTGAAGGTGGGATTTGTAGTCGTTTAATTCTTGAAGCGACTGCTGAGCTTTCGCTTGATCTTCCCAAAAGTCGGGTTGCGACGCAATTTGCTCTAGATCTTGAATTTTGGCACTCAGAGCAGGAACGTCAAAGATAGTCCTGGGTTTTACCCAGGCGCGAAGACAACAGTTCTACATCACGTTTTAGGTCTACGGTATCCATACAGTCTTAAGATCTTCTCAGATGGTATTGATAATTTTAGTAGAAACCTGAAGCATTGGTGCGATATACATCATCAACAGAAATTTATATTATGAACAGAACTATACACACCTGAGTGCCCCACCTGAATTGCCTGACCTGAATTGCCTGACCTGAATTGTCTGATAAATAGCCTCGCTCATCCCATTCACCCGACCTAAACTGAAAGGTTGGGCACCACAGAACGCGATCGTTGAAACTGCATCCCTCACGCACACAAAACCCGCCGCATTTGCCGTAGGTTTGTCGGTAAATCTAGCTGAATGGCTTGTTCGATCAAAATACCGGGCACTGGAATCGTAGGAGTTGCCTGAACCGAATAGGTCAAAATCGTTCCGTTGCCGCCGCTTGCAATTTGCAGATCTGCCGAAAAGTCGCTGAAACTGCCTGACTCCAAAGAAAACTGAATACGCTGATACTGAGTTTCCAGAACCTTAAGATAAATATCTACCTGAGCCGTAAAAAACAAAAAAGCCTTACTCGCCGCCTGATGCAAACGTTTGAGTGAGCCAGACTTGACGATCTGAACCACCTCGCTACGGGTGACATCAGGAAAATAATGCGTCCAGCGTGGATAGTCGATCAACTGATACCACACCTGCTGCACTTCTAGGGGAAGATACATCTGAGCCGTGACCGAGCCTCCCCAAGCCGAATAGGGATGAGTTGTGAGTAGAATTTCCCCGCCTAGCAGGGTCGGATTGACTGTGTTGATCGCGCTTACACTACTCATAGATGCCGCTCCTGACGCCTTCATTCAGCTTTTTATGAATTACTGTTAACAATAGCAACAAACTCACGGCAAAACTGTTAAACGTGAGTTTAGCCTGCATAAAGTTTCGGCAAACCACACTGCCGCAGAACAGCCGAAACCCGCACAATTTCGGGAGTTTGGTAAAGGAGTTGTGTAGTAGACAATATCTGGAAGACGTTTGAGGATTGACCGTGCGCCAACCATTAAGCTCTAGAGAAGTTGTGTTTATCGGAGTGTTAGCCCTCACCGCGATCGTCTGGATTTTGCGAGGCATTGGGCTACTCACATTTTTGCCTGGGTTTGTATTAGGGCTGTTAGTGTCGTTGTCGATCGCGCTACTTGTGATCAATGGCTTGATCGAGACAAGATAGGCTGATGCATACTGATGAATACTACAGTCTAGGGTGATCATTTACCTCTTTGACGGTTCGCCCTCATCTTGGTCAAATCGGCACTTGGTCAAATCTGCACTTGGTAGAGAAGATGCCAAACGGACGGCTTCGATTGTGGAGACTGGGCGCAACGAATTGATACGCTGCAAAATCTTTCCCTGGAGAGATTGGAGAAGCTAGCGACAGCCCAGATAATAAATTCACAAAATCTGGCGTTGATTAATCTCGCGTTACCAACTAAAAATCTTATGACTTCTTCCCCTCTACCGACTCGTGGTCAACTAGAGCGCTCTCTCTCGCAAAAAGTTTTAGCGCTCTATCGGTCTAGCTTGGGGCACCAGCCTAGCAAAGTGCAATGCTACATTTCTGACGGCAAAGTTATGATTATTTTGGAAGATTCTATCACTAAGCCAGAGCAGGTTTTAGTAGAGCGTGGGCAGGAAGATTTGGCTGAGAAAGTGCACGATGATTTAGATGAAGCACTTTGCCCTGAGTTAAAGGCGCTAATCGAAGAAATTGTAGGCGTTCCAGTGATTGATGTTTTGAGCGATGCCAAGTTTGATACCGGGCGTACGGGTACGATCGCAGTGTTAGAGGACGCCCCTCAGGTTAGAGATTCGCAACCCCAGCGCCGATCTTCTAAAGAGGTTGAGAACACAGCAGATGGCGCTGAAGATGCTGATGAATGACCTTTTCTAAGTCATCCAAGTCGTAGGGTTTACTGAGATAGTCGTTGCAGCCAGACTCTAAGATGCGATCGCGGTCTTCCTGTCTGGCAGATGCAGTGAGCGCCACGATGGGAAGATCGATTGTCTTCTGACACTCGCGAATGCGTCGTGCTACTTCCATGCCGTTCATGTCTGGCAACACAATGTCAAGCAGCACTAGATCCGGCATTTCACTTTCGATCAGCGCTAAGGCAGATTTGCCATCCATCGCCGTGATTAACGAGCAATCAATCGTATCTTGCAACTGATAGCGCAGCAGAAATAGATTGTCTTCATTGTCGTCTACAGCTAGAATCAATGGCTTTCGAGATGAAACGCACATAGGAATTGAAGGGGAATAATCTAAACTTCAATATCTGAAATAAGCAACAGCTAGCTTGTTAAAGGCAAACCGAAGCTCACTGTAATCAAGCGATTCAAGAAGTGATTTATGGGGGCGGAACAATCTCGCAGGTTGCCTACTCTTCCTGTGTCTGCTACTGCCTAGAGTCTGAACCGATCTCTAGTCTCTTCAAAGGAGAGTGACAAGCTGTCTAATAAAATCTTTAGGGCTGCATCCAAACTACTGATGACATCTATGAGCATACCACAATCTGTGAGCGCTTCCGGACAAACCAGATAGCTTTTAGACCTCTGCAACTGTTAACCAAAGACGGCTTCAACTTGATGTTGTAGCTCAGTTAAAGAGTCACAAACGTAACTAACTTAGTATACTGTGAAAAATTTAAATGTGACATTTCTGAGAGATTTGACGGATTTTTCATAAAATCCGATACACAATAAAAGCGGAAAGGCAATTTATAGAGTAAAACAAAGTGCCGAGTACACATTAAGAAGGTCATGGAGGGCGGGACATGGGAATCGCTACAGTTAATCCCACCACCGGAGAACTAATAAAAGAATTTGATGCCCTGACGGATACTGAGCTAGACGCAAAGGTGGGGCTAGCATCCAGCCAGTTTTCAGACTATTGCCGGACACCGATGCCCCAGCGATCGCGGTGGCTGCATCAGGCGGCAACGCACCTAGAGCAAGCAAAGCAGCAGTATGCTGAACTGCTGACCTTGGAAATGGGCAAGCCGATCAAAGCTGCGATCGCAGAAGTCGAAAAATGCGCGTTAGTTTGTCGCTATTATGCCGATCATGCCCCGTCGTTTCTTGTAGACGTTCCAGTTCATACCGACGCTTCCACGAGCTTCATCCGCTATCAGCCCCTTGGGGTCATTTTGGCAGTGATGCCGTGGAATTTTCCCTTTTGGCAGGTTTTTCGGTTTGCGGCTCCGGCGCTGATGGCAGGCAACGTGGGCTTGCTCAAACACGCCTCGAATGTGCCTCAGTCTGCCCTAGCGATCGCAGAGGTTTTTGCCAAAGCCGGATTTCCAGCGGGGGCGTTTCAGACTTTGCTGATCGGAGCCGATCGGGTAGCCGGATTGATGGGCGACGAGCGGATTGCCGCTGCAACCTTAACGGGCAGCGAACCGGCAGGCGCAAGTCTGGCAATGGCAGCCGGGAAGCACATTAAAAAAGTAGTTTTAGAACTGGGGGGCAGCGATCCGTTTATTGTCATGCCCAGTGCCGATTTAGACGCTGCCGTTTCTACTGCCGTGACAGCGCGAATGTTGAACAACGGGCAGTCGTGCATTGCCGCAAAACGATTTATCGTAGCAGACGCGATCGCAGATGAATTTACGCGCAGACTGATCGAACGTTACAAAGCGCTTAAGATCGGCGACCCAATGCAGCCCGACACGGATATTGGTCCATTAGCCACCCCTCAAATTCTTCAAGATTTGGATCGGCAGGTGAAAACCTCGATCGAGCAAGGTGCAACGCTATTAATCGGCGGCGACCCCAGGAGTACTTCTTCGACGCTGAGCGAAGCCCATCGGTCTGGAAACTTCTACCCGCCCACCGTTCTGTCTGACATTCCCAAGGGCAGCCTTGCCGAGTACGACGAGTTTTTTGGTCCTGTAGCACTTTTGTTTCGAGTGGCTGACATTTCTGCCGCGATCGCGCGCGCCAACGATTCACCCTTTGGGCTTGGTTCTAGCGCTTGGACACAGGACGCTCAGGAGCGCGATCGCTTCATTGCCGAACTTGATGCCGGATCGGTTTTTATCAATGGCATGGTCAAGTCTGACCCGCGTTTACCCTTTGGCGGCATCAAACGCTCTGGCTATGGGCGCGAACTTGGGAAAGAAGGGCTGTATGAATTCGTCAATGTTAAAACGGTGTGGGTGAAATAAAACGGTGTGAGTGAAGTAGTAAGAACAAATGACATAAGCGACATGAATTTGTCAATGTTAAAACGGTGTGGGTTAAAACGGTGTGGGTGAACTAGTAGGAACAAACGACATGAGCGACATAAACACGGCGGAACTGTTGGTACGTTGTCTCGAAGCGGAGGGTGTAGAGTACGTTTTTGGATTGCCTGGAGAAGAGAATTTGCATGTGTTAGAGGCACTTAAAGCCTCTTCGATTCAGTTTATTACGACGCGCCATGAGCAAGGAGCGGCATTCATGGCAGATGTCTATGGGCGCTTGACCGGGCGAGCGGGGGTGTGTCTTTCGACCTTGGGACCAGGCGCAACGAATTTAATGACGGGCGTGGCAGATGCCAATCTTGATTGCGCTCCGCTCGTGGCAATTACGGGGCAAGTGGGCACCGATCGGATGCATATTGAATCCCATCAGTATCTCGATCTGGTAGCGATGTTTGCGCCTGTGACCAAATGGACGACCCAAATTGTGCGTCCGAGCAACACGGCAGAAATTGTGCGGAAGGCGTTTAAAATTGCCCAAAGCGAAAAGCCAGGAGCGGTGCATATCGATGTGCCGGAAAATATTGCGGCGATGCCGGTTCAGGGCAACCCCATCAGAGGGGGCGACATCGAGAAAACCTATGCATCGTTTCACAGTATTGAGAAGGCTGCGATCGCAATTAATGATGCAAAAAATCCGTTGATTCTCGTGGGGAATGGAGCAATTCGCGCTCATGCTAGTGAAATGCTAACGAAATTTGCGACTCGTCTAAACATTCCTGTTGCCAATACTTTTATGGGTAAAGGAGTGATTCCCTATCCGCATCCGCTAGCGTTGTGGTCAGTAGGATTGCAGCAGCGCGATTACATTAGCTGCGGATTTGATCAAACTGATCTCGTGATTGCAATTGGCTATGATTTGATTGAATATTCCCCTAAAAAATGGAATCCTAAAGGTGATATTCCAATTATTCACATTAGTGTTACTCCTGCCGAAATCGATCGCAGCTATATACCTGTTGCAGAAGTTGTAGGTGACATTTCGGATGCTCTGCAAGAAATTTTGTACCGATGCGATCGCGATGGTAAACCTGAGCCTCATGCGTTAGAACTGCGAGCCGAAATCCGCGAAGACTATGCCCACTATGCCAAAGATGCTGGCTTCCCGATCAAACCTCAGAAGATTGTTTATGACCTGCGGCAAGTGATGGGAGCCGATGATATTGTCATTTCTGATGTGGGTGCTCACAAAATGTGGATGGCGCGGCACTATCACTGCCATTGCCCCAACACCTGCATTATTTCTAACGGATTTGCCGCCATGGGGATTGCCATTCCGGGTGCGATCGCAGCTAAGTTGGTGCATCCGGCTCGCAAAATTGTTGCGGTCACAGGCGATGGCGGCTTCATGATGAACTGCCAAGAACTCGAAACAGCGCTGCGGATTGGCACCCCGTTTGTCACCCTTATTTTTAACGATGGCGGCTATGGTCTGATCGAGTGGAAGCAAGAAAACCAGTTTGGGCATTCCAATTTCATCAAGTTTACCAATCCTGATTTTGTCCGGTTTGCCGAAAGCATGGGGCTAAAGGGCTATCGGGTCGAGTCTTGTGAAGATCTGATTCCCACCTTGCAGGAAGCTCTAGAACAGGATGTGCCTGCCGTGATTGATTGCCCAGTGGATTACCGGGAGAATTTGAAGTTTACCCAGCGATCGGGGGAAGTAAGCTGCACGATTTAACAGACCGGGGTGTGGGGAGTACAATAGCGATGTAGCTTTCCCCACGCTTCCTATGGTCTCAGTTCCCAATCTAGACCTTTTAGAAGAACCTTACAGCAACGAACCAGAATTGGAACATTCTCTCCATCTTGCTCAAATTGTTCTGCTCTTAACCTGTTTGGAATGGTGGTGGCAACAACGGCAAGATTTCTTTGCGGCAGGCAATCTCAGCATTTACTACCAACCTCCAGAACTGCAATCTAAAAAGTTTCGAGGACCTGATTTCTTTGTTGTTTTAGGAACAGAGCGCAGACCTCGTGGAAGTTGGGTTGTATCAAGAGAAAACGGGCAGTATCCTAACGTTATTGTTGAGATTTTGTCTCGCAAAACCGCGAAAACCGATCGCACCACAAAGCGAGATCTCTATCAAAACTTATTTCAGACGCCAGAGTATTTTTGGTTTAATCCTGACCCCCAACAGTTGGAGTTTGTTGGGCTAAGGCTGCAAGCAGGACACTACCAAGACATTCCTCGAACAGATCAAGGCTGGATGTGGAGTGAGCAGCTAGAACTGTATTTAGGAATTGCAAATAACCAATTACGCTACTTTACGGCTGAGGGTGTGATGATTCCTAATTTTGAGGAAGAATCGGCTCAAAGTGGAGAGATTATTAAAGCTTTGGAACAGCGTTTAGAACGAGAGCAACGGCGAGTAGAACAATCTGAATCGATAGTGCAACAGCAAGGTGAAGAGCTTGAGCGACTGCGGAGATATCTGCGATCGCAAGGCATCGATCCCGATCAATTAACCCAATCCTACAATTAACTCAATCCTAAATCCACAGCGACGCGATGGGCGCAGGCAAACCCAGAAAACGCCACCGCATTTAATCCTTGTCCGGGGAAGGTGCTATCTCCCACACAGTACAAGTTTGGAACGGCGGTGCGATTAAACGGCATTCCTAACAACCCAAGCAGCTTGCGAGAGGGAATCGGCCCATAGGTGCCGTTGTCGCGCCCTAAAAACCGACGATGGGTTCTCGGTGTGCCAACTTCTTGAAAATCTAGGGCTTGATCGAGGTTCGGAAAGAGTTGAGACAAGCGATCGATTAGTCGATGGGCTGCCTGTTCTTTTTTGGCTTCATATTCGCTGGAGGTCAAATTTTGCCATTCGCTGATCCAGCTTGGGGTAAAGGTGTGAATAATGTGATGCCCTTGGGGAGCCAAACTCGGATCAAGCAGCGTTGGGATTGAGACAAAAATTGTGCCTTGCTCAGATTCCATGTTGTCCCAATCTTCGAGCAAAATATGATGGCATTCTGTGCCCAACGGCAAAGCGTCTGCTTTGACACCTAAATGCAAGCTCAAAAAGCTGGGAGATTGTTGGTATCGCTGCTGCCACTTCTTCTCTGAGTTGGGGAGGCGATCGCGCGGCAACAATTTCTCAAACGTGTCCCATCGCGTCGCATTCGACACAATTCGCTTTGCCCGATAGGTTTCTCCAGACGCCAGCTTGACGCCAACCGCTTTGCCGTGCTCTGTGAGAATCTCCGTTACCCGTGCTTTGTATTGAATCTGACTGCCTGCTTTTTCCAATCCTTCGGCGAGTGTTTGGGCGATTTGTCCGACACCGCCTTTGGGGTAGTTGATGCCTCCATAGTGGCGATCGCTAAATACCATCCCAGCATTAATCATCGGGGTGCGATCGGCGGGAACCACTGACCAGCAATAGCACTCCATATCGATGAACTGAAGCAATTGCCGATCGCGGATGTAGCGTCTGGCAATGTCACCTGCGTTTTGAGGCAGGTATTTCACCAGTCCTAAACAGGCGAAGGGATGCTGAAAGAAAACCCGCGTCAGGTAGCGCGGTTCTTCGAGCGATAGCAGATCCATCACGTTGAGGCAGTTAAATACTTTCCAGCATTCATCGTAGAATTGCCGAACGCCTTTCGCTTCGTGAGGAAATTTTTCAATTAGTTCGTTTAAAAACTTTTCATAATCGCGATGGACTTGCAGATCCAAACCATTGGGTAAGTGATAGTGAATCTGCACCGGATCGGGAATTGTGTCGATGCTAACATTGACCGCATCTAAGGCGCGAGTGAGGAGGTTGGTGGTGCCGCGATCGCCAAAGCCAAAAATCATTGATGCGCCCACATCAAAGCGATAGCCAGACCGATCGAAATATCCTGAACTGCCGCCCGGAATCAGGTAGCGCTCCAATACCAAGACACTGGCTCCTTTTGCTGCCAGTTGGGTGGCTGTGACCAAGCCGCCAATGCCAGACCCGATTACGATTACGTCAAACTCTGTCGCCACTTGAGAAGCAGTCATGAAAAATGCCCTAAACCCACGTTCTTCAGTGTATCGGAGAAAGGAGTGTGGGGTATGGAGTCTGGGGCGAAATGATGCTTATGTTTCTTGCCATACACAAAAAAATCTAGAGAAACAACATTGTGGCTTTATCTGCGTTGATAACACGCTGCTTCAGAGATAGTCGTATTTGCCAGAAGAAGCGCGATCGGGAAATGGAGCCGCGATCGCGCACTTTAATCAACTTTAATCAAATCAACTTTAATCAAATAGTCGCTGAGAACGACACCAGCGGGTTAGAAATTCGTCTCTCCACCTGGGGCACGAGCGATCGCATCACAGGACGATAGGATACTGTGGATGCGATCGCTACGTGATCACTGGCAGCGAAAAGACTAGACCGTATGGAACAAATTTTCTATAAACCTCAGTAGAATCAGGGAAATTTATTGCCTTAAATTAGTATTGTAAGCTACACACGCTGGAGATTTCAGGCGCGTTTCAAGTGGTTTGGAGCACTATAGAGCCATCGTTTCAGTCGCTGTCTATTGCCTCCTCTTCATTCTAAAACCGTTGGCGTACGGCAAAATTTGCTTCGCTACTCTTCCTTTTAGTAGAGCAATTCCTATCTCCTATGACCGATGATTTCAGCCCCCTAACTCAACGATTCTAGGTACAAAGATTGTTCAAAGTTGCAGTCTCACTGACGCATCAATGTGCGTCGGGCAGAGTCTAATGAGGGAAATTCTATGATTCAATTGGCAAATATGTCGTGGGAATGGAGCCAAATGGCTCAAATCCCTATTAATAGAGGGGTCGCTCGACCTGAAGATGCTGCGTTAGTGTTTTCAGGTCCCCAGTTTTTTGTGGCTCTTATCGCAGGGGTAGTATTAGCATTTGCATTCCAATTAGTATTAACAAACCTTTCTGTTGCAACTGGCATTTCTGTTCTCGGTCGCATGGACAGTAATGATTCTGAGCATCATCACAGTAGTAGCTCTGGCAGCGCAGGTGGCACGATTCGCAAGGTGGGGCTGGCAGTCGGAATCTGGACGCTAGTTACCGTTACGATCGCGATCTTTCTGGCGTGCCTGCTTGCGGTGAGACTTAGCCTCATCAATAGCATTGGCTTGGGCGCGATCGTAGGTCTTGTAATTTGGGCGACCTACTTTTCGCTGCTGGTTTGGGTCAGTTCTAGCACCGTTGGCTCCCTGATCGGCTCATTGGTTAACTCTGCTACCTCCGGGTTTCAGGCATTGGTTGGCACTGTGGGAGCCGCCATGGGAGCAAAGGCAGTCAATCAGCAAGTTGTCTCTACCGCAGAAGCGGCGGCGGCAGCAGTTCGTCGTGAACTCGGCTCTGCGATCGACCCTGGCAGCATTCGGGAGTCGCTCGAAGACTATCTCGATCGGGTGCGACCTGCCCAACTCGACATGTCGCGGATTCGCCGCGAATTGGAAGGTCTGGTCAATGATCCAGAACTGCAAAATATTGTCGGAGCCGGATCTCCAGCAGATGTGGTTGATCGGTTGAGACATATCGATCGCAACACGTTTGTTAACCTGGTTAGCAGTCGCACAGATTTATCGAGACAAGAATCCCAGCGGTTGATCGATCAGCTTGAAGCCGTTTGGAACGACACCCTAGGACGACTCCAGCGCAAAGACCCAACTCAAGGCTTGACGGAATATCTTCAAACCGTTCAATCGGGACAAGTTGATACAAACGAGCTAAACCGTCGCATTGATCAACTGGCTGAGGAAGTCCGGCGGCAGGGGCAGATGATGCAGGGGACGCAGCAAAACCAGTCAACAGCGATGCGTGACCAGATGTCTGCGATTTCCTCCATGGCACAACGCCCTCAGAAAGAACAGCAAGGCAGCCTCCTCGATCGCGCTGTGCAGATGGGCATGTCTACCTTGATGGGCAGCGTTGTAGGACGTGCTGATCTCTCTGATCTAGATGTTGAGAAGATTTTAGGACAACTCCAAGGCGCAAAAGATAAGCTGACGAGCGGTGCAAAGGAGGTAACTAGCCGTGCGTCGTCTGGTTTTAGCCCGATTCGCTCGGATGTCGAAAACTATTTGCTCAACACCTATTCTTGGCATCTCAACCGCGAAACCCTCAACACCGAGTTCCGCGAAGCGTTGTATGATCCCGAAGCCGATCCGGCGGCGGTACGGCGAGAATTGGAACGCTTGAATCGGTCTGATTTTGTGCGCCTGTTGACTCAACGGGGCGATCTTTCTGCGGCGCGAGTCTCAGATATTGCCGATCAGCTTGAGTCGATTCGTACTAGTGTTCTCGGTTCGGTAAGTGTGGCAGATGAACAGGAGCGATCGCAAGATCTGCGATCGAGAGTAGAAAATTATCTCCGCTCAACCGGCAAAGATCAACTCAATCCCGATGATATCGAGCGAGAAGTGTCGCTGCTGCTAGAAGACCCCGACGCAGGTTACGAAGCGCTTTCGTCTCGCCTGAGATCCTTTGATCGCGATACGTTGGTGCAGTTTTTGTCGCAACGGCAGGATCTTTCTCAGGATGAAGCCGATCAGATTATTTCCCGCTTTGAGCATAGCCGCGATCGCATCCTCAATTCTGCCAAAGAAACCCAGGATCGGGTGCGCTCTGAAGCTGAAGCTCTGAGGATTCGCGTTGAGTCCTATCTGAGAAACACGCACAAAGGTGAACTTGACCCCGACGGCATCAAGCGCGACTTTAGAACCCTGCTGGATGACCCTCAAGCCGGTGCCTCTGCTTTGCGCGGTCGGTTGAGCCAGTTCGATCACGATACGTTTGTGCAACTTCTCAGTCAACGGCAAGACATGACGCCCGAAGAAGCCGATCGCATTGTCAGCCAGCTAGAAGATGTGCGCGATAGCATTCTGCATGCGCCACAACGAGCAGTGAGCAAAGCCAAAGATCAGGTGGATCAGGTCACCAGCGCGATCGCAGACTATCTCCGCAACACCCACAGAGATGAACTCGATCCCGATGGCATCCAGCGTGATCTGAATGTGTTGCTCAATGACCCGAAAGCAGGCATGTATCGCTTCCGGTCTCGCTTGTCACAGATGGATCGCGAAACCTTGGTGCAGCTTTTGGCACAGCGCCAAGACCTCTCTGAAGAGCAGGTCAACCGCATTATTGACGATGTGCAACATTCGATTCGCCGTCTGGTGCGATCGCCCCGTCGCTTGGCAGCGCGGACTCAGCGCCGAGTCGAAAACTTCCAATCTGCTTTAGATAGCTATCTCCGCAACACCGACAAAGAAGAACTCAATCCCGATGGCATCCAGCGCGACTTGCAACTGTTGCTCCGAGACCCCCGTGCCGGATTTGGCAATCTTAGCGATCGCTTATCTCATGTGGATCGCTCTACTCTGATCGCCCTGTTGGCTCAGCGCGAAGACATGACCGAAGATGAGGCAGCGCGAGTGGTGGATCAAGTGCTATCGGTGCGCGACCAGTTTATGGCTCAAGTTCATGCCATTCAAGATCGGCTTCAATCTATCGTGGATGGTATCTTTGAACGCATTCGCCTCTACCTAAATGGGTTAGAGCGTCCGGAATTAAACTATGAAGGCATCAGCAACGACGTTCGCACGATGTTTCACGATCCCCAAGCGGGGTTTGATGCCATGCGCGATCGCTTAGGCAGTTTCAACCGAGATACGTTAGTAGCCGTGATGTCCTCCCGCGACGACGTTTCTGAAGCCCAAGCCAATCGCATTATCGACCAGGTTGAAAATGCCCGAAATAACGTCCTGCGCCGTGCAGAGCGGATGCAGGAAGATGCCCAGCGTCGCCTTGAAGAGGTCAAGCGGCAGGCGATGAAGCAGGCTGAGGAGACGCGGAAAGCCGCTGCATCAGCCGCGTGGTGGCTGTTTGGTACTGCGATCGTTTCAGCCGGAGCCGCTGCCCTCGCTGGGGCGCTTGCCGTTGGTTAAGCTGTTTTGATTCCTCTAGTTACCCTCTAAAGCCTCCTCGTGCAGGGGGCTTTTTATTGAGTTTGGGGATTGAGTTCTCATGTCCAATGGTTGAGTACCAGAGCACAAAAAAGCTTACCTACTCTTTTTCGAGAAGTTTCTTAATTCAATCATGGTATAGTTTGCGTGTTTAAGATTATCGAAATGTTAAAACCTGAGCAGCCAATGGTGGTATCTTGCTCAGACTCTACCCTACAGCGATTAGGAGTCCTCTATGACCGTGAGCCAAGAGCGCACCCCCCAAACTCAGCCTCTAGACGTTCCTAGCGCGATTCTTCAACGACGATCGATCAAAACCTTTAAGCCCGATGCGATCGCGCCTGAGCTACTCCGCCAACTGGTAGAACTCACGGTTGCCGCGCCCAGTAGCTTTAATACACAATCGTGGCGAATTGTTTTAGTCCAAGACGATGCTCAACGGACTGCCCTAGCTGACGCCGCCTGGAACCAAGCCCAAATTACCCAAGCCCCTGTTACGTTTGTGTTTGCGGCAGATGCAATGGCAGGCGATGGCGACTTGACCCCAATCTTAGAGGCAGGGCAAGCAAGCGGAGCCTGGACAGAAGGAACAGTCAGCTATTTCAAAACTGCAATTCCTGGGTTTCAAGAGCAGTTGGGCGATAAACGGCGAGAATACGCGATTAAAGACGCCATGATCGCCGCGACAAATTTAGTATTAGCCGCCGAAAGCTTGGGGCTATCGACCTGTTTTATGAATGGCTGGATTGAAGACAACGTGAAAGCAGTGATTGGTGCAGGCACCGACCCCAATCTTGCGATCGCGGTGCTGGTTCCAGTGGGTTATGCCGCAGAACCTCGAAAAAATCCCGGTCGCTTACCGTTTAGCGCTAATGTATTTGTCGATCGGTTGGGCAGTCCTTACGAAAGCTAGATCGGGAATCGTTCAAGACCTGAGCTTCTCTATAAATCTGTGACTTGAGGCTTGGCTTGAAGACGTTGCCAGTTTCCTTGAGGGTGAGGGTGAGCCGCAGCTAAAGCGCAAAACTTCAGCAATATCCATCAAAAGAGGTCGTCACACCTTTACTTTGAAATCGAAGAAGGGAATAATAGACTATTCTTTTTCGGCTATTTCTTAGCTTTGAAGCAGTTATGCAAAATAAGGCTATGGTTTCTAAAGTATTGGCTTCGCTTGAGCGATCGCTAGCAAGTGTGTTGGTTGCCGCTCCGCTTTTGTTGGCTGCTTGCAACTCAGCCCCCACAACGCAAACGCCCACAACGACTGGCAGTTCTCCTGTGTCGAGTGCTGCTGTCAACTCCAATGCTCCCAAGTTTGCTCTAATTATTAATGGGCCGCCAACCGATAAGTCATGGAACCAGAAAGCCGTTGAAGCAACGCAAGCACTCAAGGCGAAAGGGATCGATACTGCTGTGTCGGAATCAGTCTCGCCGGCTGACGTAGAGCGGGTTTTGCGCCAGTATGCAGAAGCAGGATACACCACGATCGTGGCGCACTCGTTTAACTATGGCGATGCCGTTTTCAAAGTTGCGAAAGAGTTTCCCAAGGTCAATTTCGCCTGGGCAGGGGGTGTCAATAAAGTAGCCGCTAACGTCGCCGACTACGACCAACCCTTCTATGAAGGGGCATACATGGTTGGTGTGATTGGCGGCAAACTCAGCAAAACTGGAAAATTGGGAGCGCTCTACGGCTTTGATATTCCGGTTTGCCATGCGATGGGCGAAGCCATGTTAGCCGGAGCCAAAACCGTGCGACCCGATGCGACATTAACAAGCTCAGCCGTGGGCAACTGGGATGATGTTGCCAAGGCAAAGGAAGCAGCCTTATCCCAAGCCGAAACCGGGGTCGATTTTTGGATTGGGTGCGGACAAGGTCCAACGATCGGGCAAATTGAAGCCGCGAAAGAGAAAGGCGGATACACGACTAGCTACGTAGGAGATATGTCTTCGCTCGGTCCGCAGGTGGTCGCCTCTAACTTGATTTGGAATATGGAACCCCTGTTTAACCGCATGTTAGACGACACCAAAGCCGGAAAATTTGCGAATCAGTTTTACAAGTTGGGAGTAGCAGATGGGGTGATCGATGTCGAGGTTGCCCCCGCCTTTCAAGACAAACTCGATGCCAAGGCAACGCTCGAGCCAACCCGCGCCAAAATTGCCTCTGGTGAACTGAAAGTTCCTTTCGTTCCTAAATAATCTAGGTGACAGGTCATCTCTATCGGCATAGCTCTGATGTCTGACGATCGCGAGGATTCTAACCAAACGGCTGTGGAAATGGGCAGGATTACCAAACGGTTTCCTGGGGTAATTGCCAATCAAGCGATCGCGCTTGACGTTAAAGCAGGCGAGATTCATGCTCTTTTAGGAGAGAATGGCGCAGGCAAAACAACACTCATGAATCTGCTGTGCGGATTGTATGAACCAGATGAGGGTGAGATTCGCATCTTTGGGCAACTGATGCGGTTTCGCTCACCCAAAGATGCGATCGCAGCAGGAATTGGCATGGTGCATCAGCACTTTAGGCTGGTGGAGTCGTTTACGGTGGCAGAAAACATTATCTTGGGGCAGACGAAAGGGCTGTGGCGAGACTCGCCCCAACGGCTGCACGCCCACCTCCAAACTCTGGCACATCAGTACAGTTTGACCCTCGATTTCACGGCTCGGATCTGGCAATTGTCTGTCGGAGAGCAGCAGCGAGTCGAAATTCTCAAGGCGCTATATCGTCGGGCTAGAGTGCTGATCTTAGATGAGCCAACGGCAGTCTTGACGCCCCAAGAAGCGCAAGATCTGATGGCAACGCTGCGACACTTAGCTGCCCAAGGGACGGCAATCATCTTCATCTCGCACAAACTCAAGGAAGTCATGGCGCTGTGCGATCGCGTGACCGTTTTACGCGATGGGCAACGGGTGGGTACGGTTGCCGTGCCGCAGACTACTGAGCAAGAGTTAGCTCAGATGATGGTCGGGCGAACTATCAAAAGACAACGCCGCACCGATCCGCCCGAACGATTACCCCAGACCGAACCCGCGCTGATCTTGAAGCAGCTTTCTGTCATGGGCGATCGGCAGCATCTGGCATTACGCGCGATCGATCTGGCAATTTACCCAGGAGAAATTGTGGGGATCGCTGGGGTCGATGGCAATGGGCAACGCGAGTTAGAAGAAGCGATCGCGGGGCTGCGTCCATTTAGCCAGGGGGAACTTTGGCGAACCGGAAACCTGGCTCACATTCCTTCTGATCGTTACTCGATGGGGTTGCTCACCGAGTTTTCGATCGCTGAAAATCTCGTTCTTAGAGATGTGCAACATCCACCGTTCCAGTGGCGGGGGCTACTGAGGCTGGCTTGGATTCGCAAATACGCAGTCGATCTCGTTCAGCGGTATCTGATTCGTACGCCCTCGGTGCAGACCCGCGCCGGAAACCTATCAGGTGGCAATGCCCAAAAGGTGGTGTTTGCGAGAGAACTAACCCGCCACCATCAGGTGTTGCTGGCGGCTCAACCCACGCGCGGCTTGGATATTAGCGCCACCGAGTTTGTTCATGCCCAAATGGTGGCTAGGCGAGATGCTGGAACTGCCGTGCTGCTCATTTCTACAGAGCTAGAGGAGATTTTGTGCCTCAGCGATCGCATTGCCGTCCTTTACGAAGGTAGGATCGTCGGCATGATGGATGGGGCATCGGCTGATGTGCATCAGTTGGGCTTAATGATGGCAGGAAAAACCGCCGTAGGGCACGCTCAACTCGCCGATCAAACCCCATCGTTTTACCCTGCTGAGGCAGATAGGAGAACCCGCGATTGAAGAACATCAGCACGGCATGGCTCCATTTGTTGAATAGGTCACGGCTGAAGCCCCTCGCCCCGATCGCAGGCGGCGCGATCGCACTGATGCTGGGCGGCATTCTTCTGCATGTGAGTGGTGCAAATCCTCTCCAAGCCTATGGTGTGATGTTTGCTGGTGCCTTTGGGGGAACGCGACAACTCACCGAAACTCTGCTCAAAGCCGCTCCTCTGCTGCTAATTGGGCTAGGCATGACAATCGCCTTTCGCTGTCGGGTTTGGAACATTGGGGCAGAGGGACAATATTATATCGGCGCGTTGTGCGGCAGTGCGATCGCGCTAACCTATCCAGCGTTGCCCAGCTTGATTTTAATTCCGCTCATGCTAGCTGCAAGCATCGGTGGCGGCATACTCTGGAGTGGTCTCGCCGGTCTCTTGCACCTCTACCGAGGCGTCAATCTCATTATTAGCACCTTAATGCTAAACTACATTGGCATTTTGCTGGTGCAGTATGCCGCACGAGTGCCCCTGCAACAACCGGATGGATTTTTGCCAGAGTCGGCTCAGTTTGGTGACAATGCTCAGATCCCGACGATGCTAGGAACCCGCTTGCACTGGGGCTTTGGTCTTGCTTTGCTGCTGGTCGGAGCCGTCTACCTCTTGCTGTGGTATACGCCGTTAGGCTTCCAATTACGCGCGGTTGGGTCGCGGCTGAGTGTGGCAAAGTGTGTCGGCATCAACACCTCTCGCAGCATACTGATAGCGCTGACGATGAGCGGCGGCCTAGCCGGACTTGCAGGAATTTTAGAAGTCAGCTATACCTACACGAGGCTCAAGGGCGATATTTCTGACAGCTATGGTTTTAGCGGCATTCTCGTGGCGCTGTTGGGGCAGCTTCACCCGGTGGGGGTGCTCATTGCTGCCGTGCTCTTTTCAGGCTTAATGGTCGGCGCACAATCGTTGAATGTTGTGCTGCAAATTCCCGCCTCGGTTGCCCAAGTGATTCAAGCCTTGGTGGTGTTGCTAGTGCTGGCAGGACAAGCGATCGCACGGGCAAAGCGCGACGATGCGATACCTCTGGTCGCTCATGACGGTTAGATATGAAGACGTTTAGCGTAAAACAAGATCACCTATGCCGTGGGAGCAAGTCTTAACTGGAAGCTTTTTGATCGCGTTGCTGACCGCAGGCATCCGATTGGCAGTGCCCGTGTTACTCGCTGTTTTGGGCGAAATTATCACCGAGCGATCGGGTGTGATGAACCTAGGGATCGAAGGGATCATGCTGGTAGGCGGCTTGGCAGGTTTTGTCACCGCCCAGACCTTAGAGCAAGCCACGGGCATTGCCAGTCTTGCTGCTTGGGTTGGCTTGCTGATCGGGTTGCTGACCGGAGCCGCCATGGGGTTGCTAATGGCGGTGCTGACTGTCACCCTCAAAACCGATCAGGTCGTCACGGGGGTGACCTTTGTGTTGCTGGGTCAAGGCTTAACGTCTTACATTTTTCGCCGCGCCACGGGGCTACTCGGCGCACGAGTGACTGGGTTGCAAAGTTGGGCAGTTCCCGGACTGTCAACCCTTCCAGTGGCAGGAGACATCTTGTTCAACCACAACGCGATCGTATACCTGACCGTTGCACTAGTTGTTTTGTGCTGGCTGTTGCTGTTTCGCACACACTGGGGGCTAGAACTCCGCGCGGTGGGAGAAAATCCGGCGGCGGCAGACACCTCCGGTTTGCGGGTGCAGACCATTCGCTATCTGGCGGTGATGGTGGGGGCGGCATTGGCGGGGCTAGGGGGGGCGGTGCTGACGGTGGTGCAGTTAAATATTTTCACTGAGGGCATTATGGCAGGGCGCGGCTGGATTGCGATCGCACTGGTCTTTTTCTCGCGCTGGCACCCTGGCGGAGCGCTGGTTGGGGCACTGTTGTTTGGCATTGCCGATGCCTTGCAATATCGAATTCAAGCCCTTGGCTTCAAAGCTTTACCCTACGAATTTTTGCTGATGTTGCCCTACGTGCTAACGCTGGTTGTTCTGGTTTGGGGTTCGCGGCAGAGCAATACTCCTGCTGCCTTGGGAATCCCTTACAGTAAGGGAAAGGGGTAGTTTTAGAAAGGAAGAATCGATGATGAGAGAGTCTACTGCTGTGCCGCCAACTCCCGTGTATGACCTTGAGGGGCGAGCCATCGATCCGATCGCGGCGGATGACTGGCATCCGGTGGCGCGATCGGGCGATCTCTTGCCAGGGGCGCTGATGCGATCGCGCTTGCTTGGCGTTAGTCTGGTGCTCTGGCGCGGCATGGATACCGGTGTGCAGGCGTGGGAAGATCGCTGTCCTCATCGCAGTGTGCAGCTATCGGGGGGGAAGATCGTTGAAAATACCCTGGTGTGCCCCTATCACGGGTTGGCATTCGATGCCACGGGATACTGCGTCCAGGTTCCTGCCCATCCCGATTATGTGCCGCCCAAACAAGCCCGGGCGCGATCGTTCCAGGTGCAAGAACACTATGGGGTGATTTTTGTGGCCCTGGGCACTCCTACCAAACCCGTTGTGCCGTTTCCAGAGTGGGATGATCCCGCCTATCGCACCTATCTGAGCGGTCCTCATGCCTGTCGATGCAGTGGGTTGCGTGCCATTGAAAATTTTCTGGATGTGGCTCATCTGCCGTTTGTTCACGCTGGCATTCTGGGCGAACCTGAATACGCCGTCATTGCCGATTATCAGGTGGAAATGGGCGATCAGGGCATCAAATTTTCGGATGTTCGGATCTGGCAGCCTGATCCCGATAGCACTGGGCAAGGGGGCGTTGTCAGTTACGATTATTGGGCGCTGCGCCCGTTTACCGCCGCTCTGCGAAAGGACGTTGGCAATGGCAACGCGATGATCTTGCTCTATTGCGTCACTCCGGTGAGCGAAGAAGAGTGTGTCAGTTGGATGTGGGGAGCGCTCAATTATGCCCGCGATGCTTCAGAAGCCGACCTGATCGCTTTTCAAGACAAGGTAATTTTGCAAGATGTCGGCAATCTAGAATCTCACCATCCCAAACGGTTGCCCTTGGACTTGGCGGTAGAATTTCACCTACCAAGCGATCGCGCGTCTCTCGCCTATCGTAAATGGCTCAAGCAGTTGGGCTTGACCTACGGCGCGATCCCTTAATTGTTTTCTAAAGAATAATTTCCTAAACATCGGGTCGGGCGGATGGTTGGGCAAAAGGCTTTTTTGCAGAAGATTTTTCGCGATGAAAGTCAACTTCATCTGTTGTTCATCAAAGCACAACGGGAAGGCTAGAGCCATACCTCCATCACATGAAGCGACCCTATGTTTGTTCTGCCGGGATACGAAATTGCAGAAACTCTCTACGAAAGCTCCAAAACAGTGGTGTGTCGCGGGTGGCGATCGCACGACGATAAGCCTGTAGCAATCAAGCTGCTCAAAGGCACCTATCCCACACCGAGAGAACTGGCTCTATTCCGCAAACAATATAGCTTGATGCACGAGATCAACTCCGTGGGAGTGGTGCGCCCCTACAGCTTAGAACCTTGCGGTAACGGCTTGGCCTTGGTGATGGAAGACTTTGGGGCGCTCTCGCTAAAGGAGTATGGCAAAACGGCGACGCTGAGGTTAGACGAGTTTTTTGCGATCGCGATTCAAATTTCTAAAACGCTGGCAGAACTCCATCACCATCGCATTATTCATAAAGACATTAAGCCAGCCAATGTGCTGTTTAACCCAACCACAGGGCAGGTCAAAATTACCGACTTTAGCATTGCCTCTCAGCTACTCAAAGAGACACAGCAACTCATCAGCCCTGACGGTCTCGAAGGCACGCTGCCCTACATGTCCCCCGAACAAACCGGGCGCATGAATCGGGGCATCGACTACCGCACTGACCTGTATTCCCTCGGTGTCACCTTCTATCAACTGCTGACTCACCAGTTGCCCTTTAGCTCCAACGACCCGCTAGAACTGGTTCACTGCCATCTTGCCCGCTCCCCCGTTGCTCCGTGCGATCGCGATCCCACCCTTCCCAAAGTGCTCTCCGAGATTGTGCTCAAGCTCATGGCAAAAATGGCAGAAGATCGCTACCAAAGTGCGACGGGCTTGCAGCACGATCTCGAACACTGCTCCCAGCAATGGCAACAGCACGGACAGATTATACCGTTTGCGTTAGGGCAAAACGATTGCAGCGATCGCTTTCAAATTCCAGAAAAACTCTACGGGCGCGATCACGAGGTTGACACGTTGCTGCAAGCCTTTGATCGGGTCGCCTCTCCCCAGTCTAGTCGCGAATTGATGCTGGTGACGGGCTACTCTGGCGTGGGAAAGTCGTCGCTGGTGCAAGAAGTGTACAAACCGATCGTGCAGCGACGCGGCTATTTTATCGCCGGAAAATTTGATCAACTCCAGCGAAATATTCCGTACTCGGCGATCGTGGTAGCCCTGCGATCGCTGATGCAACAACTGCTCACCGAAAGCGAAACCCATCTCCAGCAGTGGCAAGACAAGCTGTTGGCAGCGGTGGGAAACCATGGACAAGTGATCATCGATGTCATTCCCGAAGTTGAGCAGATTTTGGGTAAACAGCCTGCGATCGCGGCGTTGCCCCCCACCGAAGCACAACATCGATTTAATCGGGTGTTTCAAAGCTTTATCCGGGTCTTTTGCCAGACAGAACACCCGTTAGTTCTTTTTTTAGACGATTTGCAGTGGGCAGATTCGGCCACCCTCAAGCTGATCCACGTCCTGCTTTCAGACGACCAGACCCACCACTTATTTTTAATCGGAGCCTACCGCGATAACGAAGTCAACGCCGCCCATCCGTTGATGATGCTGTTAGACGATCTCAAGCAAGGCGCAACTAGCCCAGAAACCCCCAACTGTGGAATTGCCTTTCATCAAATCAGGCTGGCTCCGTTGTCCTTGCCTCATGTGACGCAACTGATTGCTGACACGTTGAGAAGCGCCCCAGCGACGGTATCTCCTCTAGCCGAACGGGTGATGCAAAAAACCGAAGGCAACCCGTTTTTTGTCAATGAGTTCCTGAAAACGCTACATCAAGAAAAGTTGCTCAGGTTTGATCGCCAGACTCATCGGTGGCAGTGGGATCTCAACGGCATGCAAGCGATCGCCATTGCAGATAATGTGGTCGATCTGATGCTGGGCAAGTTTAGAAAACTCTCGGAACCGGCACAGCAGCTTTTACAGCGTGCTGCCTGCATCGGCAACCGATTTGATCTCACCACGTTGTCAGTGATTCAGTCTAGCTCGGTCGAGGCGATCGCTCAAACTCTCGCCCCCGTCATTCAAGAGGGTATGATTCTACCGACTTCGGAGCCAGAGATTAGCCTCACCACAAACTGCTTGATCCAGATTCAGTACAAATTTTTGCACGATCGCGTGCAGCAAGCCGCCTACGCTCTGATCGACCCGGAGCAGCAGCAGGCTGTACACCTCAAAATTGGGCGGTTGCTGCTTGCCAACTGTGCACAGAGCGATGCTAACGACCTTGCTCTCTCTGCCAATCGGCTATTTGAAGTGGTGGGGCATCTCAACTTGGGGCAAGCCTTGATCACCGATGCCGAAGAACAGCATCACCTCGCCCAGCTAAACCTTCAGGCAGGGCAAAAAGCAAAAAGCGCGGCTGCCTATGACGTTGCCCAAGATTATCTCAGCCATGCCTATGATGACCTTGGAGATGCGTGGGAGACAGATTATGAGACCAGTTTCATCTTGCATCAAGAACTTGCAGAAAATTCCTACCTTGTGGGCGATGCAGAGCGATCGCACTGCCTGATTAGGCAGACCTTGGCTCATGCCAAAACCCCCCTTGAGCAAGCAGAAATCTATCGCCTGTTGATCGTGGTACACACGCTGCAAGCAGACTATGCCGCCGCGATCGCAGCGGGTCGAGCGGCTCTAGCCTTGCTTGATATCCAACTGCCCTCTACCGAGTTGCCTGCTGCCTTTGAGGCAGAACTCGCTCAGGCGCAATCTTTCGGTGCTGGGCACCCATCGCAGCGCGCAGAGACCAAGGGCAGCGTTGCCAATCTTCCCGCGATCGCGGATCTGTTAAACGCTCCAGAAATGACCTCGCCCGAAAAAAAGACTGCCGCCAAATTACTCATGGCACTGGGCGCGCCCACCTACTTTTCCCAGTATGATCTTTGGCTGATTGTGGTCATGCAGATTGTGAATCTGTCTCTGCAATATGGGCAATTGCCCGAATCAACCTATGGCTACTCCGAGTATGGTTTAATCCTCGGCTCAATGCTGGGTGACTACGAAACAGGCTATGAATTTGGTCAACTCAGCCTCAACATTAGCGAAAAGCTGAATGCTCTGGCAGAAAAGTGCCAAGTGTGTTTGGTGATTGGAGGCTCTATTAACCACTGGGTTAGACCGCTCAAGGAAGATGCCATCACCTTCACAGAAGGCTATCAGGCAGGTTTAGAGTCCGGAGAACTCCAGTTTGCGGGGTACAACATTGCCCACCAGATGGTCAACACGTTTTATCAAGGAGTAGATTTAGAATCGCTAGCGGCAAAGCTGCCTGACTATCTTCAGTTTGCTCGACAAACGCAAAATCAGTTGGTCGAAGACATGCTGCTGGCTTGCGATTTAGCTATTCGTTCGCTTCGGGTTGGCAACGCTAGAGAACTCAGGTTTAGCACAGAACATCTTACAGAAGCACAATATCTTGAACACAGTCGAACCCATGGCAGCTTAGCCGCCGTCGGCATGTACTTGATTTTCAAAGCCCAAATTTTGCTGCTTTACGATCAGCCTGCCGCCGCGCTCCAGTCGATCCAGCAGGCTGAAGCGTTGCGGCACTATTTTCCGGGCTGCATTTCGCTAGCGGCATTTAATGTGTGTCACTCTCTGAGCTTGGTGGCTCAGCTTTATCAGGTCAGTGCGTCTACTCAAGCGCTTTATCGTCAGCAAATTGCGGAAAATCAGCAGCAGATGCAGAGGTGGGCAACGCTTTGTCCAGAAAATTTTTTGCATCATGTTTTGCTGGTTGAAGCAGAACTCGCCCGCCGCTCGGCAAATCCGTGGGATGCGATCGCGCTGTATGACCAAGCGATCGCGGCAGCCGAAGCAAACGGATTTATTCAAGATGCAGCGTTTGCCAATGAGTTGGCGGCGCAGTTTTGGCTGAAACAGGGCAAGGAGAAAATGGCTCAGGCGTATCTTCTAGAAGCCTACTATGGCTATCAACGGTGGGGGGCTGAGGCAAAACTTGCAGACCTACACTCTCGCTATCCTTACCTTGCCAATGCGGTGCAGGAGTCTACTCACGGTGACTCTATCGATCAAACCTTCTCGATCAGTCATAGTTCGAGTAGCATCAGCCATGCTCAGGTGCTTGACCTTGCTACCGTAATCAAAGCCTCGCAAGCGATTTCTCAAGCGATCGAACTTGATAAATTGCTGTCAACGCTGATCAGTGTTGTGCTAGAAAATGCTGGGGCACAGCAGGGCATCTTTCTCAAGCAGCAGCAAGGAGAATGGACAATTTTAAGCCACGGAGTCAACCAGACCAGCAACCTATGTTTGCTGACTAGTGCTGATTCGAGCAGCGATCAAACGTTACCCCTCTCGTTGATTCACTATGTGGCTCGGACGCAAAAACCGCTGATTATTCACAATGGTACGACTGAGCCTTTGTGCGCGAATGATCCCTATATTCTCAGGTGTCAGCCAAAATCGATTTTGTGTTTCCCCATTTTGTATCAGGGAAATCTATACGGAATTTTTTACTTAGAAAACAACCAAACTACGCAGGCATTTACCCGCGATCGCATCACAGTTTTGTCGTTGTTGTCGTCTCAAATTGCCATCTCTATTGAGAACGCGACCCTCTACCAAACCCTGCAATCGGCAAACACTGCCTTGCAAGCCTCTGAAACTCGTGAGCGCGATCGTGCCCTTGATTTGGAGCGATCGCTCCAACAACTCAAGCAAGTGCAACTGCAACTGGTGCAAAACGAAAAAATGTCGGCGCTCGGAAATTTGGTCGCTGGGGTTGCTCACGAAATTAATAACCCGATTGGATTTCTCAACGGCAGTGTTAAAAATGTTCAAGAATATACAAAAGATTTGTTAGAGCATTTGCAATGCTATCAGCAACGCTACAGCGATCAAGATCCTGCCATTCAGGCTCATGCTGAAGAGATTAGCCTAAAGTTTCTTACCGAAGATTTGCCGAAACTCACTCAATCGATGAAAGGGGCAACGGATACGTTGAAGGGAATTAGCATGAGCCTGCGAATCTTCTCTAGAGCCGATACCGAACACAAGGTTATGGCAAATATTCACGAAGGCATCGACAGCACACTGCTAATTCTCAAGTATCGGCTCAAGGGAAATGATCTTCGCTCTGCGATCGCGGTGATCAAAAACTATGGCGATGTGCCGCCCATTGAGTGCTTCCCTGGGCAACTCAATCAAGTTTTCATGAATATTGTGGCAAATGCGATCGATGCGATCGACGAGGCGATTCGAGCCGGAACCTTATCGCCAGAAGCCACGCAAGCGCCACAGGTGCAGATCCAAACGGTGCGATCGTTAACGCAAAAGGCGATTGCCATTCATATTCGCGATACTGGACCTGGAATGTCTGAGGCAGTGCAGGCGCGAATTTTTGATCATCTCTTCACCACAAAAGGGGTAGGAAAAGGTACAGGATTAGGACTCTCGATCGCCCGCCAAATTGTAGAACAGACTCATGGCGGCAGTCTTCAGATCAAGTCCACACTGGGCGAAGGTGCAGAATTTATCATCACTCTACCCATGTAAAGAGACCAATCTAAAGACTAGACGACAGTGCCCATGGTTTGGTTAAAAAATAGCGCATAAATCGTAGCTTCTTTACCCGTCATTCCTACCCTTTTCTCTGCTCAAACTTGGCTGAGAACCTCATGAATAACTTGATAGATCGTTTCTAACTCGTGGGCTGTGATGCAGTAAGGCGGCATGATATAAAGCGTATTACCCAGAGGACGCAGCAGAAACCCAGCAGCTAGAAAGCGGGCTTTGAGTAGCGGCGCGATCGCATTAAAATAGCCACTTTCATCTTCGGTTTTAATCTCCATTGCCGCGATCGTTCCACAGACCCGAAACTGCTCTAGCCTGGGATGGTCTCGCAACCATTGATCGAGGTACTGGCGATGCAGGGCTTCTAGATTGCGGTAAGCTTGCGGATCTTGCTCTAACAGTTCGAGCGACACAACCCCCGTGGCACAAGCAAGCGGGTTGCCCGTATAAGAATGCCCGTGGTAAAAAGCGTGCGTTGCCTCATCGCTGTAAAATGCCTGATAGATTGCCTCGGTGGCAACGGTGACAGCAAGCGGCAGACACCCCCCCGATAGCCCTTTTGACAGGCAGATCAAGTCTGGTGTGGTCGCCGACTTGAGGCAGGCAAACAGTTCGCCCGTGCGACCAAAGCCCGTCATCACTTCGTCATAAATCAACAGCACATGAGACTGGCGAGCTAACGCTGCCAATGCTTGGAGAAACTGAGGACGGCACATCCGCATTCCGCCTGCGCCTTGGATCAGCGGCTCAACAAAAATGCCAATGATGCGATCGCGCTCATGGTTGAGCAACTGCGCGATCTGCTCTAATACCTGGGCTTCTTTGGCATCCACGCTGGGATCGTCATCAAACGTGGCAGGAAAGGGAACCTGTTTGGTGGGAAACATCAGGGGGCAAAAGGGTTGCCACCACGTCGAGCCAGCCCCGATCGACATTGCCCCGATCGTGTCACCGTGATAGCCTCCCTCAAACGTGATGAACGTGGTTCGCTGTGGCTCTCCCTGGTTGCGCCAATATTGAAATGCCATTTTTAAAGCCACTTCAACCGCAGTCGAGCCATTGTCTGAAAAGAAGACTCGTGTGAGTTGGGGGGGAAGATGAGTCAGCAGTTTTTGAGCGAGTTGTTCGGCGGGGCGATGGGTAAATCCGGCAAAAATCACATGTTCTAGCTGCTGAGCTTGTTGGTAAAGGGCATCTGCGATCGCAGGATGGCTATGCCCGTGAATCGTCACCCACCAGCTTGAGATGCAGTCTAAAATTTTCTGTCCATCTTCGAGTTCTAGCCACACCCCTTTTCCGCGATGCACCTTGAGCGGCGGCGGAGAGGTTTTCATTTGCGTAAACGGTTGCCAGATAGGATTCATTGCGCTGTGTGCCACGATTCTAGGGGGATATTACCATCATGCAGGAGTTGTGACAGTCGCCACCTTCAGAGGGGCTACGTTTTCATGACCCTCCACTGGGTGACGGGCGCGATCGCTTTCCAGCCCAAAAACTTACCCACAGGTGCCGCTCGTTGAATGGCAATTCGAGTCAGGTCGCCGCCTAGCTCGCGTTGCCATCGAAAAACCTGCTCTTCTCCTTCTACCGTAACGACATTGGCAACGAGCCGCCCCCCCGGCAGCAACGCTTGCCAGCAGGTTTCAAGTAGGTCAGGGGTAGTTAAGCCGCCCCCGATAAAAATGGCGTTGGGTTGGGGAAGATTTTTTAGAGCCGCAGGGGCGGCACCGGCAACGATTTCGAGGTTAGGAGTGCCCAGAGCCGTGGCATTGTCGGCAATGTACTGAAGCCGGGCGGGGTGAGATTCAATGGCGATCGCACGGCAGGTTGCATCGCTTCGCATCCATTCGATGCCAATCGAGCCACAGCCTGCGCCGACATCCCACAGCAGGTGCCCAGGGGAGGGGGCAAGGGCGGTCACTGTTATAGCCCGAATTTCTTGCTTGGTTAGTTGTCCGTCGTGGTGGTAAGCGATGTCGGGGAGACCGGGAAGGCGGCTGGCAGGGTGATGAGATCGAGGTGTGGAGGGAATGCAGGTGATGGCGATCGTGTTTAGGGGGGCAATATCGGTGGCACTCCAACCTGAGGCGACGGTTTCGATGATGCGTTCGTGCGGGCTACCCATGTGTTCTAGAACTGTCATTTGACTGTTGCCAAATCCAGCTTGGGTGAGTAAATGGGCAGCGATCGCAGGCGTTTTTTGATCAGCACTCAAGACGAGGAGCCGCCCTCCCGGATGCAGCACCGCATTCAACAACGCCGGATCGCGACCGCAGAGGCTGAGGGTTTTTACATCGGTGAGCGACCAGCCTAGACGGGCACAGGCAAGGCTAAAGGCTGATGGCGATGGAACAATGGTGATCTCGGTGATGGGAATATGGCGGGTCAGGGTAACGCCAATGCCATAACACATGGGATCGCCACTTGCCAAAACACAAACAGAGTGCCCTCGACGCTGCACAATCTCCTGGATTGATGCTTCGATAGGCGATGCCCAAACGAGTTTTTCCCGGAGATCGCCCTCAGCCAACATTGCGAGATGCCGTTCGCCCCCGACCAGCAGTTCTGAGTGGTTGATCAGCGATCGCGCCCTCATTCCGAGTCCGTCTAGCCCTTCTTCACCAATCCCCACAATGGAAAGCCATTTGGGGCTGAAATTGTTGTTTACCATGTCTAAGAACAATGATCAGTAATGAGATTAGTAATGAGATCAATAATGCTCCGCGTTGTTGAATCTAGGAACGAATGCTGAGATGCCTAGATTGCCAATGTTTCCAATGTTTCCAAAAAGCTGGAGGTCTTGCATCACGGGGGTTAAATAAAGCAGCTATTTGTTCTTTGAGACTTGAATACAACTCTAAAACTCCAAGTGATGCTGCCCCGATCTTAAGCTTAAATAGAGTGCAATTAACGATCCCTACGCTATGAACTACCTTCGCAACGGTGACGAGATTTATCGCCAGTCTTTTGCCATCATCCGTGCAGAAGCCCATTTAGAAGAGTTGCCGACAGAGTTGGCGCTCGTTGCCGTCCGGCTCATTCATGCGTGCGGAATGACTGACATTGTAAAAGATTTAGACGCTTCCTCGGATGCCGTAGCGATTGGACGCGCCGCGATCGCAAACGGCGCACCCCTTCTTTGCGACGCTCAGATGGTTGCCAATGGCATTACCCGCCCTCGGTTGCCAGCAGCAAATCAAGTGATCTGCACGCTCAATCAGCCAGAAGTGCCCACGATCGCCGCGCAACTTAGCAATACCCGATCGGCTGCTGCCCTAGAACTGTGGCGACCCAATTTAGCAGGAGCCGTGGTCGTCATTGGCAATGCCCCAACCGCCCTATTTCATTTGTTGGAACTGCTAGACGAAGGAGCACCAAAACCTGCCCTAATTTTGGGGTTTCCCGTCGGGTTTGTGGGGGCAGCAGAATCAAAAGCAGAACTGGCAGCAAACAGTCGTGGTGTGCCGTTTATAACACTGCACGGGCGGCGAGGGGGAAGCGCGATCGCGGCGGCATCGGTCAATGCTTTAGCCAAAGAAAGCGAACTATGATCAACGTCTCAGACGTGCTCAACCTATCAAATATTGGGTTGGGTAGAACCGATCAAGCAGAAGTAATTCATCAGAAGCAATCAATCCGTTTTATCTTGAGAAATTGCACCAACAATGCCTTCAACAGCGCTAATGTAATCGCTAGGGTGAAGCACAATTTGCAACCCTCGAAGACCAGCAGAAACAGAAATGATATCGAAAAGTTCAATCAGTTCATCAACATAAATTGGATACTTCTTTTTACAGGCTAGCGCCGTTACCCCGCCGCGAATGTATCCTGTGAGCGGCTGAACTTCTTTGAGCGCAACTGTTTCGATCTTTCGGTTTTGGGATAATTGCGCGATCGCTTTAAGATCTAACTGAGTATTGCCTGGAATCACTGCGATCGCAATCCCGTGCTTGTCGCCCCGTACAACCAACGTTTTGAAAACTTGTTCAGATGGCAATCCGATCTTGTGTGCAACGCTTTCGGCTGCCAAATCATCAGGGTCTACCTCGTATTCCCGCAGTTCGTAAACGATCCCCAGCGTGTCTAAAACACGAACAGCATTGGTCTTCATGAGTCTTCAAAGCTCGGCAGATAGGGGAGATCCGTTCTCCCTAAATCATATCCAAGCTGGGTCAGCAGTGTAGTTAGCTGCCCTCTGTGATGGGTTTGATGGTTAAACAGGTGAGTGACAACTAGCCAAGCTGGGCGGGTGCGTGTCTTCACCGGAGATTGAATGCTAGTGAACGCAAACGGCGCATTGAGCCACTCTGGAGACAACTGGTGTGCCCAAGCAAGAATGTCTCGATCGGTTTGCTCTCGCTCTTGTCGCAATTGGTCAAAGTCAGCATACAGTTCGGCATTGAGGCTAGCGCAAAACGGCTGATGGGTGAAGCGCCCCATCCAGATGCGATCGCCGACCAAAATATGATTGAGCGTTCCATGAATCGACTGAAAAAAAGCTCCCAAATCTTCTTTCCGTTTGGCATCTGGAATCTGTGCACAGGTTGCATAGAGTTTCTGATTCATCCAGTGATTGTACTCAGCCAGTGTTGTGTAGTAAGTGCGGCTATGCATCGCAAAGGAGGGTAGATTGTCTACCAAGATAAACTAATGCAAGGACAATCGCTAAAACAATATCATCCCGTATGAATCGCCTTTCAAAGAATCTGCTTAACATTCGGTATGCATCATTTTTTGTACCGTTCTTAAGTTTAGGAGGACTTTTTCTAGCAAGTTGGGTTGTTCTTCCTGCGCCCACGGCGGCATTTCTGCCCTTAGCTGTGGGCGCAGCAGAGGTCAGCCCTTGGTTGGTTGGGCTAAATGCGATCGCGGCGTTGGTGGCGCTCAAAACCCTAACCTCAGGCTGGGGATCTCGCGCTTTCCTAGCCATCAGTGTGGTGGCACTGGCAGTGAGTGCATCCCCACTTATTCAGTTTTCAGAAGCAAACGAGAGAGCCGCGATCGCGATGAAAACAGCCCTGGGTGAGGCTTACGCTGCTCAAATTTCTCAAACCGAAATGCGCCCTGCTCCGTTTGTGATGATCGATGCCTTTCGCGGCATTCCTACCCAAGCAACTCGCCAAACGACAGGAATTCGTGTTGCAAGTCCCGATGGTGTCTCGCTGACGATGAATGTCTACCGTCCCCTTTTGGCGGGTAAAAATCCAACCATTGTGATGATCTATGGCGGCTCGTGGCAAACCGGAAATCCATCCGCCAATGAGAACTTTAGTCAATATATGGCAGCGCAGGGATATACAGTCATTGCGATTGATTATCGCCACGCTCCTCAATACAAGTTTCCAACTCAAATTACTGATATTAAAACGGCATTTACCTTCATTCAACAACACGCTAGTGAATACGATATTGATCTCAATAGGATTGCCCTGGTAGGACGCTCCGCAGGAGGACACCTCGCCACATTAGCCGGATTTCAGTCTCAGGTGCTGCCAATTCGGGCGATCGTCAGTTATTACAGCCCTGTTGACCTCACCCTTGGCTATGAAAATCCTCCCTCCCCTGATCCATTAGATACACGAGCCATTTTGCGATCGTTCCTGGGGGGCACATCTCAAGAACTACCAGCGTTGTATCGGCAGGCGTCTCCCTATGAGTATGTCAAACCGGGATTGCCGCCTACGCTGCTGATCTACGGCAACCGCGATCGCATTGTTCAATCGAAATATGGACGCGCACTTTATGAGAAACTCAACCAAAACAACAACACGGCTGTATTCATCGAAATTCCATGGGCAGATCATGCATTTGATACCGTCTTCAACGGAGTGAGCAATCAACTTGCCCTTTACTACGTAGAGCGGTTTCTAGCTCAGACGTTGCAATAACCCGTCCTCACCTCAAACAACCCTCACTTACCCTGCCCAACATAAAATCCTAAATGGCTCGCGACCGGGCGTTCTCGCAGGGGCAGTCGGGTCTGAATCGGCGCATTCAAAACTTGCGCTCCCGTCGGTGTCTCAACTGCCAGCGTTGCCGAGCCGCCGCCATCTAAATTCAGGGCGGTATCTGCGTTCAACTGAGTTGCAATATAGTTGGAGAGTTCTGCTATGGTCAGCCCTTCGCTGTAACGAAACTGTCTGCCATCTACCACCACTAGCCAAATTTTTTGACCCGTCTTGTCAAGGGCAACTGCTGTACGCGGATACGGTTTATCTTGCTTTGCAGCTTCGGGCGAGAGATCAACAGGGGTTCCTTGTTTGACCAACACATCATTGCCAGCGATCGCGTGTACGGTTCCCACTGGGCAAGTTCCTCGTTCCTCAATTTGAGCACGATTTTGGGCTAAGAAACAAAGCGCCGACCAATCATTTTTAGGCAAAGAATAGGTCGTTCCGTTGGACGTAACTTGCCCTACATTATTGACTAAATCTCCACTGCGAGGATAAACATCCCACGGCGTCTCGTCTCGAAACGGGTAGAAAAAGTTCGCATTCATCGCAACCTGAACGCGAAATTCGTTGAGAAACTCCGAAACTGTTCGAGCCGTTGCTTCTGCTTGGCGCTGACCCGCCTGTCGCCCTGGCGTCACCATTGCCCTCACCCCTGGAGCCGATAAATCCAAACTCACCACATGAATCATCACCGGGCGAGGAACAGAGCTTGCGGCTCGTTGGTAGGTCACCCCTGGAAACAGCGATCGCGTCTCATCAGTTCGAGGTGGACGAGAAAACTGCCCTAAAACGTAGAGAAAAATTGGCATACTGAGCAATCCTGCCGTTAAGATGCTGAAAATCAGTTTAGGATGTCCCGGAAATTGCAGTTTCATGCTTGTTTATAGAGACTGGTGGTGATAATTTACACATCGTGCGTTTGTACTCTAGTTTATTCAGTGTGAATTCTTCCTTTCCGAAATGCTGAACTTCGCTAACCAAAATCTTCAAAATCGCTCCTTTCGAGGTCAAAATCTAGCTGGATCTGACTTTCAAAGCGCTGATATTCGAGGGTGTAATTTTAAGAATGCTCAGTTACACGGTGCAAACTTTACTGGAGCCAAGGTCGGGCAAAGTAGACGGCAAAAGATCGGCTTAGGTTTGCTCATGCTAGGTGTTGCAGTTATCAGTATAGATACGATTAGTCGGCTGGTATCTAATACAATCTCGCAGTCGCCCCTAGACGCAACCGCCGCTCACGTTCCTGTTTTGGCAGCCATTCTCAGCGCGACGGGCATCAGTTCTGCCCTCAGTGCAGTGTGGCGCAACTCCAAACGTGGGCAAATTAGCCGAATCATCACCGCCATTCTATGGGGCACATTGATAGGATTCACGGCTGGATTTTTCTACGGGTCGGCATGGCGCGACAGCCTCACGATCTATCTGCTCCACCACCCAACTACGAGCCTCCTAGCGCTTTATCCTGCGACTCAACGCCATGCGACTCAACGCCTCATGCTGGCGAAACAAGGAATGTTGCTCGGCGCGATCGCAGTTTTGCTATTGACCCGATTTAGACATACCACAGCGTTTAGAGCGGCAATCTCGCTTGCCGGAACAGTTGTGAGTTATGGGGCTACGTTTTTCTGGGGCACAACCGCAGGAGCCTTTCTCAGCACCCATGAGCTTGGGCTTGGACTGATAATTGGCAGTGTGGCGCTACTCTACTTATGGTGCACAACGCGATCGCTTTCATGCCTGAGCTACGAGTGGAACAATGCCACTGGCACCTCATTTCGCGGAGCCGATTTAACAGAGGCAACGTTTGAAAATGTAGAGCTACGCCACACAGACTTTTCTAACGCGATCGGCTACCTCTCGCCCACTTCCCGTTCAATTTAAGGTAAAGTCAACTATACTCGACCGCCTTTGCATTATGGATCTGCTACTGCTTGGTGCTGCAATCGTCGTTACATTTTTGGTCTTTACCTGGCTGGTTAAAGTTGTTAAAGCCACCGTTAAGACGGCTTTTTTAGTAGCGATCGTGCTGTTTGGCTTTCAGTTTATTGGCATTGGTCCTGAGAAAATTACCCAAGAAATTGGTCAAATCGGTCAATTTTTGTGGCAACTTGTGCAGGGAAGGTAACACTCGTTTGAAGGGTAACAATGGTTGTCAGGGGTTGCCCTTTTGGTCAAGCTTCCAGATAACCGCCTCCTACCTGCGTTGCCAATTTCGGCATCTGACAGCAGCGATCGCTTCTCATCTTGCAGCTATTTTCTGGATCATTTTTCAGGTCAAAATAGGAAGAATTGCCTAGATCGCACTATGATACTTAAATAAGGGCGCAAAGTACTTGCACTATGCCAGCGCCTAGTGCAACCGTGCGGTGGCAGAAACCGAGAATGTTACAAAAAGTTTTAGCCAAATTGTATTCCCCTTCATTTGTGCTAGGGTTGGAGTGAAGGATTATTTTCGGCTGTGTAATTCGTTTTATAGGCGTCTCTCCGAATCTAACTCTCCACACCTCTGATTCTGGAGCCATTTCATGTCAATTTATGTGGGCAATTTGTCTTACGAAGTCACTCAAGATGATTTGAGTCAGACATTTGCAGAATACGGAACCGTCAAACGGGTTCAAGTTCCAACTGATCGCGAAACAGGTCGCATGCGCGGCTTTGCGTTTGTCGAGATGGAGACCGATGCAGAAGAAGCGGCTGCCATTGAAGCACTAGATGGTGCAGAATGGATGGGTCGCGATCTCAAAGTGAATAAAGCAAAGCCCCGTGAAGAAAGACCTTCTGGCGGTGGTGGCGGCGGTTGGTCGAACAACCGTGGCGGTGGCGGTGGTGGCGGACGGCGCTACTAAGAACTTGGCTGAAACCGTCCATAAAGCTGCTCAGTGAGAGGTTTTATGGATGGAGCCTTAAGTTTCTAGGAATGTTTTAGCCCTGCCGACCGTCCATTTACAAAGATTTGAGGGCAGACAAGGTAAGTCTGCCTTTCTTGTTAATAGGTTTTGCTAGATCCAAGCTCTAGCCTTAGCCTACGTCGATTCGTAAGGAGAAAAGAATGCCGCAAGTTATTCCAGGTGAAGACGAAAGAATTGATTCTGTTTTACGTCGATTTAAGCGCGAAGTTTCTAAAGCAGAAATTTTTCCCGACATGCGAAAGCATCGCTTTTTTGAGACCCCGATCGAGAAGCGGAAGCGCAAAGCGTTAGCAAAACACAAGCAGAGAAAGCGCGGTGGATCGCGCGGTTAAGGATTGAGATCGATCGGATCGTTAAGATTGTTGCTGAGATTAAAAAGATGCGATCGCACCAGAAAAGAGGGCGATCGCATCTGTGTATCTGTCTGTATATCTGATAGTATTCAGAATATCTAGTTAGATTTAGGCTCCTTTCAGCTTGGCTAAATTAATCTGAAACTGAATCGTCGGAGTCTTATTTTTTCCAGGTAACTCTTGCGCGCCCAGAAGGTAACCATCGTGTTTCAGAGTGTTGATCGTACGCCAAAAGATTTGGTTGTTTCGAGAAGAATTGCTACCAAACAAGTCTAAGTTTTTAAATAAATATTTCTTAGAAATCGAAACAAACTGCCCTTCTTGTAGCCTATCCCACTTCATGCGGCTCGCGAGATACACTAACAGCTTTGTTTTGTAGTCTGACTTTGCATTGCTTCCCAGTTTTTGAGTGATATCAAAGCTAGTCGAGAAAAACACACAATCTCCAGTCCGGGCTGGACCGTCGAAAAATTCTAGGGAAAGGGTGTAAGAATCGGCTAACTCGTAAGTGTAATCTGCGGCTTTAACAAGATCAAAATCTCGCGGAACGTGGTCAATTTCATAATCTTTGATGCGTAAAACGCTTTTGATCATGACTTTAGCTGCACGATTTTGATCACGGTTTCTAAACGATTGAGCTAATACTAATTCGGTGCGATGAAGGTTAACCAAATCACAATGGAGTTGCGATCGCAGCTTCGAGGCAAATCCGCCATCTTTGGTACGGGTATATCCTAACCGTTCTAGCAAATCGTTTGAGCGAAACGTTACGGTTGCCCCTGTCCCCTGCTCGGCAGCTAATTTATAAAGATATAAAACAATCGACACCTGACGTGGATTGAGGAAGGTTATCAGTGCTATGAATAAACGCTGAATTTTGCGATCCTGAACGTTTTCTAAGCCGTTACTCATGCCTTTGGTTGCACAGACAGACCAATCCAGTTTGGCGTATTCGGTTTTGAGTTCTTCCCACGCTTCTGCCGATAGATGATCGAGCGGAACGCGCCGGGTGAGTGCCAGTTCGCTCTCTTCCGTGGCGTCTGCCTCGACACGCATCTCCAAGTAGTAGCCGTCAGCATCCGATCGCAAGATGGGGGGTTGAGCGTCAGGATGGCGAAGCGATGCACTGGCGCGGGGCAAGACCATCAGGAGTTGGCTATCAACCGGAAAAGTTGCCTCTACGTTGTTCATGGCTCGGCTAGGGTAACGCATTAATCGGGTGAAGAGTGAAGAGGGGTGAAGAATGGGGGTGTCAATCTTAAAACAGTTTTAGAAAACGCAAACAAGTAAGAGGAGTGAAGAATGGGGGTTGCTGATTAATTGAAGACCCCACATATAGTGCCTTACCTTCCCTGATTTGTCCAGAGGTGAAACGCTATATCTGGGGTCCCACTTGTCTAAATTTCTGTGCTACTCGCTAGATGTAGGAAATAAATCTTATTTTGCTGTAACGCCAGCGTACGATTTTTGCTTGGCTACCTGTAACTTTCGCGGCTATTTTTAGGCTGTAACTTTGGCGGCGGAGATGTCGCTCAACCTGTAACACGAGCGTCTTATCTTACCGTGGAATGGGGGTGCGATCGCGCATCCTTTCTCAGTGCACCCGCAGGTTTTTCGGTGGATTTGACTTGTGGCGGCGTGAATGAATACTTTAAGAAAAAAGCTTCTGACGCCGTAACTCTAGCGTTCATCATTTCCCTGTAACGCTGGCGGATGCTTGTCCTATAACTTTTGCGTATAGCTAAATTAGCCCCCTTGTCGATCGCTAATTTGCAGTGTTAATCTCTCACAACGTCGAAGATGTCTACCACCATTCGAGGCGCATCAATCCTAATTGGATTTGGTTAAACCACCGGAGCTAAGCCATTGAGTTGGCTCATGGAGTTGAACAGGCAGCCATTTACCCAGAGCAAACAGCAGTCTGAGCTTTCTACCACAAGTTCAGATCAGGTTGCCTCTAAGCTGCACCTTTTCCATCGTCTATAGTTTCATTCCTTAGCTCCATTGACTACGGCATAAGCAAAACCCCCTGAGCGTTCCTACCACAGTCGGCTCAAGGGGTCATAAACAACCTTAATCTCCCAACGTCATTGGGATACATTTCTATGTTCAAAAATTGTATCAAGTGTTCTGGTTCTGTGCCAGTCCCATATTTTTTCTACCAATTTTACGCCTAACCCCAAGGAGACAACCTGATGGTTTCTAGCCTCAGAACTGCTCCTGCGGGAGCGGCTTCATCGATTCAAACTCTTAATTTATCTCAAACTCTTAGCTCATCAACCCCTCAGACAGACCCCTTTTTTCTAGATGCCGATCATGAACAAGAATGGCGAGCAAGCGGCGTAGATCCTGCGATCGTAGGTCTAAACGTGCGAACCCTGCACGATACAGAGGTTGATCCCTGTACTCGTGAAGTGTCCTACCCGATCGCTCAAGCTCTAAATTGGAACATCACCCGATTTGGGCAGCAAGCCCGAAAAACCGTGCGGGGCTGGTGGGTCAGTGGGCTTGATCCGTTCGACAACTGGCAGCGCATGAGTTGGGGACGATTTAAACCCGATGCTGATACCCCTGTGTTGGATCGGCAGAAACAGAAGCCAGCAAAATATCTCAGTCCGTCTTTGGGCAAAGGATCAAGCCGGTTAGTGTTGTTGGCTGTGCCCCGTCACACATGGGAGCAAGTGGCAAATCGCTACGGGATGAATATTCAAACGGCAGAACAAGACTGCGCCAATTTTTGGGAGTGGGTTTGGAAAACGAATATCCCCATTACCATAACTGAGGGGGAAAAGAAGGCAGGATGCTTGCTGAGCTTGGGCTATGCTGCGATCGCGCTGCCTGGCATTTTTAGTGGTTATCGTCGTGAGACTCGCCACCTGATCGCAGAACTCGCCTTTTTTGCAACCGAAGGGCGATCGGTCAACATCTGTTTTGACTATGAAACAAAGCCGAGAACCTTAAAAAATATCTTTTTAGCAATATCGCGCTTTGGGCAATTGCTGACTCATTCAGGTTGCGCCGTTAAAGTCATCACGTTACCAGGACCTGAAAAAGGCGTTGACGACTTCGTTGTTGCTCGCCATTCAACTGACTTTAGTAACCTCTACGATACGGCGATCGAGTTAGAGTTTTGGCAAGCGTCACGGCTTTGGTCACTCACCCATGTTCCTAGCATGACGTTGAATCAATCGTTTCTAGGTAAATTGTCGTATCCAGAGTCAGGATTGGCGTGTATCAAGAGCGCTAAGGGAACAGGCAAAACGACAGCCCTAGAGCAACTGCTTCAAACTGCCATCACCCAAAATCGAAAAGTTTTGGTGATCACTCACCGTATTCAGCTTGGCAAATCGATCTGTCAAAGCTTAGGGCTAGGCTGGCTCGAAGAACTTCAGGAGAGCCAAGGCGTACGAGGCTATGGGCTGTGCGTTGATTCGTTGCATCCTCACTCGAAAGCACGGTTTAACCCTGAAGAATGGGAAGGTGCGATCGTTATTCTCGACGAAGTTGAACAAGTATTATGGCATGCCCTCAACAGCGCCACCTGCTACACTCAGCGCGTCAAAATTTTAGAAACGCTGAAGGAACTGGTAGAAATTGTGTTGTCAACAGGGGGGCTGATCGTTGCACAAGATGCTGATTTGTCGGATGTTAGCATTGACTATCTTCAAGGCTTATCCGATCTGCCAATTGTACCTTGGCTCGTGGTCAACGACTGGAAACCGGATGTGGCGTGGGATGTATCGCTTTACGACACGAGAAACCCTTCCCCACTGCTCACTCGAATGGAGCAAGTCTTAGCAACAGGGGCAGCCTTTGTTTGTCTCGATTCTCAGAAGGTTCGAGGGCGCTGGAGTTCTAGAAATTTAGAAACGTATTTGAAACTCCAATTTCCTCAGAAGCGTATTCTCAGAATTGATAGCGAGACAGTTTCTGATCCTCATCATGCTGCTTATCGAATTGCTGATCGCATTAACGATGTTGTTACTCAATATGATGTAGTGTTAGCAACTCCCACCATTGGCACTGGTGTTTCCATTGATGTGCGTGGGCATTTCAAAGCTGTATTCGGAATCTTTCAAGGCGTAACCCCTGATTGTGAGTCTCGTCAAGCCTTGGCGCGCGTCCGAGAAGCGGTTCCGCGATACGTGTGGGCTGCCCATTTTGGGCACGGAAAAATTGGCAATGGAAGCTGTTACTACCGCGATGTTGCTCAATCTATGACAAAAGCGGTGCGATACAATGTCTCATTGCTCAAGGACGTTGATTTTGATTTAGATGAACAAAGCGATCCGATCGCGCTGCGAACCTGGGCAAAAATGGCGGCACGAGTCAATGCCTCACTGTGGCGCTACCGCCAAGAATTGCGAAATGGCTTGCTGCTCGAAGGTCACGACGTTACGACGATCACAGATGACGCAGAAAAAATATTGGGTCAGCCCGTCACTGAACAGATGCATCACGATTTGACATCCGGAACGTTGCAGGTTGCAGGATTTGAATTTTTGGGCTGGCGGCACGACGCTCAAGCCGCAGAGCAAATTGCTCAATTGGTTGCCGCGATTCGGACTCGTAACCAAACCGCAGAAGCGATCGCAGTGTCTGATTCCCCAGAAATTACTTCCGAAGAATACGACGAAATCAAGAAGCAAATCAATCAATCAACTCAACATCGCAACAGTAAATACAAGCATGAGTTGCAAAAACGTTATGCTACAACCAACGTTACTCCCGAACTAAAACTTAAAGATGACAATGGGTGGTATACGCAATTACGATTGCATTACTATCTGACGCATGATCCAGATTTTGTAAGGCTACACGACATGCAAGAGTTAGAAGAACATCTTGAACGCGGTAACGGCAAGATTGCACTGCAAGATGTGAAACTGCTAACGGCTCAGGTAGAAGCCTTGAAACTATTTCGAGTGCTCGAATTTCTCACACCTGGTGAAAAAATTCGGGCAACCGATGAACTGGTTCAATTTATTGCTGCCCAAGCCTTAGAGTGCCGAGAAGATATAAAAACGCTCTTCGGCATCACAGTCACCAAAAAACAAGCGCCCATGGCACTCTCGCAAGCGTTACTCGGTAAAATTGGTGTCAAACTAACCTGTACTGGGCGAGATGTAGCGGCAGATGGGCGTCGTGGTGGTCCGCGTGTCTACAAATATTTTCCACCCCAAGACGGGCGAAACGCGATCTTTGCAGAATGGGAAAAGCGGGATCAATCGCTGCTACAAACCTTGATGGAGGTTACAGGATGCAGTTCGTTTTCTGAAATGGATGACTGGATTCAACAGGCAGAAGACGATACCTAAATGACATTAGAGGATTTTTATAGAAGAAAAGAGGTAAATAAATTTGTCAATAAATTAAGAGACTTAAAATTAAGGGACTGGGCGCGATCGCAAGCCTAAATAATTCTCTAAATAATTCCCTAAATCTCTGACAACTCATATTCATCGACTAGTGTTGTTGTAAAAGAGTTGGGTTACTTAGGTATCTCTTCTAACTCTATGCTTTGCTTATCATTCGCTATGAAGTTCTCCAAAATGTGTGAATAGGAAAGAAGTCCAAACTTTAGCTACCCTGCGCTTCGGTGTGCAGGGTAAAATTGAATGCTACGATTTTTCTAGCACCTTATACTAAAGTGAATAGCATTAAAGGTTAGCCGTTCTAGGTTGTGAGAAACTAACTTATTTGTTAGATCTTATCTAGTAGCTTTTAGAGCTTCTAGTAAAACTCAGACCTAACTACGAAACAGGTGAAATGGCTCTCGCAGCGGTTTTGATGAGCCATAAAGTAGTCAGAGCAACTAAAGCAATTAGATTTACGTGGATAAAATGCTCAGGGGTGTTTATGGCATCCAAGAAGTTTTGTTAGACATAAGTATACTTTTAACCACCTAAAATTTTAGATCGACTCCTATAGGTTCAGAACAGCGACCATGCAATCACCACTTAAACGGATTCTGACCGGAGTACTTTTTTTAGTTGCTACAGTGATCATTGCAGTCGCGGGTTATCGGCTTGCAGGCTGGTCGCTACTAGACTCACTTTACATGGTCGTTATCACTACCTTTGGGGTCGGTTATGGTGAAGTCCGTCCGATCAATACGCCTGCCCTCAAAATCTTTACCATGCTCGTGATTATCGGTGGCACATCTTCGACTATTTACCTAGTTGGCGGCTTCGTCCAAATGATTACCGAGGGTGAAATCAATCATGTATTAGGAAAACGACGCATGACACGCACTATTGAAACGTTGACCAATCACATTATTATTTGTGGATTTGGGCGCATGGGGCAGATTTTAGCACGTCAACTCATCGATTCAAAAATTCCGTTTATTGTGATTGATGCTGATCCCATTCGGCTCGAAAAAGCAGAAGAAATGGGCTGCCTCGTCCGCTTAGGAAATGCAACAGATGAAACCGTTCTTCAGGCTGTAGGCATCGATCGCGCCAAAGTTTTATCAACGGTTCTACCGGATGATGCTGCCAATGTATTTATCACGCTCACTGCCCGTGAAATGAACCCAAATTTGATGATTTTAGCTCGTGGGGAATTGCCTTCCACAGAAAAGAAACTTCGATTAGCAGGAGCCGATCAAGTCGTGCTACCGGCTACTATCAGTGGATTGCGAATGGCGCATATGATTACGCATCCTGCAACCTTAGACTTTTTCAACCAAGATGATGGACGCACTACATTAAACGAGTTACTTTCACAGCTAGATATTCAGGTTGATGAAGTTGCGATCGCGCCTAACTCACCGATGGTCGGCTCAACCATTGGCGATGTTGAAGTCCGCAGTAAAGGCACATTCATCATCGTGGCAATCCGTCGAGCCGATGGCACAACAATTACCCATCCTCCTCAGTCTGCTCTGCTGATCGAAGGCGATGTTGTCATTGTGTTAGGGCATCGTGGCGATACTCCTCAATTTGTCAAAAAATTTGTTGTCAAAGACAAAATGCTTTACAGAGGTTCTCGTGTTAGAGAAAGGCATTAACCCTTCATTTCTACGTTCAATAGTTGCATTTTTGATTGAAGTGTTTACCTTTTCTACGGGATGCTTAACCCTCGCCAGAAAAAGAGGTTTAAAGCTTGTTCAAAAACTTACAGACTTGTCTAAGTAATACGGGGAAACCGATCCGTTTTGTCAGTAGCACTACTCAAAATAGAGGGGATTCTCCTCCCTCAGACTGACTACTAAAATCGCTTATTCCTAAGTAGATATAGCATTTGAGCCATTTTGCAATGAAGAGTCAAGCAAGACTGCCTTAAAAGCTGGATGCTCCGTAAAAGAATCTGTTAGAAGTATTAGAAGTCACACAGCGCATCACCAAAACTGACGGTTTAAGAGCGCTGTTTGTTTATAGAGTTAGCTGCACTTTATCTGAAATCTGTATCGCCCATGAAAACGCAACTTCTGACTGGTTTAGTAATAGCTGCTGCCACGGTTACTGGCGCATTCTCCAACGCTGCTTCTGCCCATGCCTTCACCTGGAATAATTCTTGGACACAGCCCACGATCTCTGGCAAAGCTGAAACTGGTTTTGACGATGTGCCCTACCAAAAATATGTCCAGAAAGAGAGCGTCGAAATTCCAGGTAGTGGTCAGTACAAAATTGACCCGTCCCAGCTATTTCTTAAGTATGACCATAATGTAACGGTTAGTTTCATCAACGAAGGAGCGGGCTACCGCAACCAACTTGCCTTTGAATCAACCGGGGCAACAGCAACATCTGGGCTTCTATTTAATGATATTTCTTGCGCGGGTGCAGGTTGCGTCGGAGCCTGGGGTGGAAATGCCCTAAAGCTAGGTGATACAGTGAGTGCTGGTGCTATCAAAGGCGGTTCTCAACTCGATTTCTTTTTGAGAGCAGATGGGCTTAACAGAGGCAATAACGCCAATATTTTTGGTACCCAAACCTCGATGAACGCCGATGGTTTACAGCACGTTGTGGCTTATGCGGTAGGTGAGCGCTATTTGTTGCTTGGTTTTGAAGATCTTTATGGTGCGAAAGGCGCGACGGGCGGCAAAAATGAGAACTCCGATCGCGACTTTAATGATACGGTCTTCGTGGTTGATATTGGCGAAAAGAACTTCAAGCATTTAACGGGTCAGAAAGTACCGGAGCCGTCGGTGACGCTTTCTCTGCTGGGTCTCGGTGCGGCTGGTGTAGTAGTGCGCCGTCGTCGGCAGAACAAAGCGACTGATTAAGCCTTTCATTTCACTTGGTCTGACTAGCCTTTGATTGTAGGTAGTCCATAGCATTTAGCTACGGGCTACCTTTTTGTTGGAAAATAAGATTTCAACTTTGTTACTCACAGTCTGAGGGTATATTCATGAGCAACATTCCTGCCGCCGAATTTTCTCCGTTTAGCATAGGTGGCAGTGTGCACGAGCATCACTGGAGTTGGAAAGGAAAGCCAATCACGACGGTTTATGAGGTACTGGGCGACGGAAAGCCGATTCTGCTGCTACCCTCGTTGAGTACGGTTTCGAGCCGACTGGAAATGCGCGGCTTAGCAGAGCGATTGGCGCATCGATATCAGGTGTTTGTACTGGACTGGGTGGGGTTTGGTGAATCGTCTCGTCCTGCGATCGCTATTACTCCTGTCCTTTTAGAAGCCTGTCTCCGAAATTTTGTGCAAGCTACCTTTAGGGAGCCAGTTGTGGTAATTGCGGCTGGACATGCCGCAGGCTATGTGATGGAGCTAGCGCAGAGGCAACCCATTCCCTGGAAGTGGATTGTGCTTGTGGCTCCAACTTGGCGCGGCCCTCTCCCCACTATGCTAGGTGATCGCCGTTGGGCATATCGACTGGTGCAACGGTTAATCAATTTGCCGATTTTGGGTCAATTTTTGTACTCGCTCAACACCAAGCCAAAATTCCTCACAGCTATGTATCGCCGCCATGTTTTTGTCGAAGAAAGAAATCTGACAGCGGAGTTTATCCAGCGTAAGTGGCAAGTGACGCAGGAAAAAGGGGCGCGATTTGCTCCGGCTGCTTTTGTAACAGGCGGGTTGGATGTGGTGAAAAAGCGCGACGACTGGCTTAACTGGTTTCAGCCTATCCGAGTTCCTATCCTGATGGTCATTGGCGAGAACATGCCGCCAAAGTCTCGTCAGGAAGTCGAAATTTTGGCGCATTTTTCTGGTGTACAGGTGTATCGGATGCCGGGTTCGTTAGGCTTGCATGAAGAGTATCCCAATCAGCTAGCCGAAGGAATTTTGCCGTTTTTGGAGAAATATCTGTCTAAAGGGCGTTAGCCCACGGGCACCAAAGCAAGAAGTAGGGTGGGTTCATACACCAGAAGGACAAACTAGAAGCTTGATGTTTTGGTTGCTGCGATCGCGGTTTTTAGAAAGCTTCAACGCAAGAACCGAACGTTCAAACTATTCTTTTGTTGTATGAACTCACCTGTTGTATGAACCCACCCTGCGGGCACCAAAGCAAGAAGGGGGGTGTACAAGATGTTCACCCCGCAGAACCAGCCAGGGGTTCTACTTTGCGCGGATCATGTCTTGAACTTGCTGACGTAACTGAGGGTTGCTTCTCACCGCTTGAAAAATCTGATTGAACTGTTGAGGATTCAATCCTTGCTCCTGAACTGCTTTTGCCGCTTTAGTCTCGTTGTCTTGCTGAATTTGAACGAGTTTTGCGATCGCCCGATCGTAGCTTTGACGTTCTTTCGGCTGGATTTCGGTTTTGGGCTTCTGCTTTGGCTCGTTTTGAGACTTGTAAATCTCATCAAATCGTTGGGCAGACAGACCTTCCCCCTGAATGGCTTGCCCTGCCGCCATTTCTGATGCACGGCTAATTGATAAAATTTGTTTGACAGCACTGGCAAACTTCTGCATATCTGCCGCGCTAACAGAAGGAGCAGGCGCAGCTTGAGGGGTGGGCGCAGTTTGAGCCTGCGTCGGCAATGCCCCTCCGAATCCGAGTGCTATGACACAACCCCCAATCAGAATATGCTTTAACATGATTCATCCTCCACGGCTGATTTAACCGAACTGGTTTGACTAAGCTTGCCATCAGAACTTGACCCTTGTTTTTGAACAGGCTTGAGGTTCATACGACTTAACTCTGCATCATCCTACCGATCTTGCCGAGGATTCACATCCGTTATAAATTAGCGAGGGCACGTTTTGAGACTGCTCGATTCCCTCTGTAGATATACCCAGAAAATTTGTAAGCCAACTCCCCCGACAGAGATAATCTAGCCGTGCGATCGCTACAACTAGAGGCAAGATCAGCCCACACAGGGCGTTATTTCAGTTCCCTGGTAGGCAGAAGCTACTGCGGTTCCTGTCCTTAATTTTTGAAGTGTCTTATGCAGTCTTCTGAGTCAAGGTTTTTCACCCTCACATCTCCCTCTATTCATGCTCAAACGTCAGTTGGTGAACCGCCTGCTGAGCGTTTTGACTCATCTTCAACGAGTGCATTCATCTACGATGCCGCCCTCCTTTTGCTTCCGCTTGGATTTGTGGCAATGTGGGCGACCGTCGTTTGTGTTATCTCTGATACCTGGAAGCTCAGAAGAAACGCGCCTTCCTCAAAGCAGGCGGTTCAGCTTCCGTGTAAAAAGTGTCAATTTTTTCACAATAATCCTTATATTAAGTGTGCAGTCAATCCTCATCTTGCCTTGACCCCAGAGGCAGCAGATTGCTCAGAGTTTCGCCAGCGCGATCGCAAAACTCCCTCTGCAAAAGGCAATAAATAACTACGAGAAATAGTAAATAACCAAGCCCAAACTAGTGGTGAGTTTTTACCCAACGCTGCCCATACTCATAGCTAGAGACCTTAGCTAACTGCTCAAAACGGTCTCTTGCTGTCTTTGTATGGGTGGGAAATAAATTGATGAGCCTAGAGTCTGGGGAAGTTGCTAGTGCAGCAACCAGTGATGATGTATTGTTGAGCCGAATCACCGATTGCCTACGCCGCTCTGATGAGCTTAGCAGTATTTTTGATGTTGCCACGGCAGAGGTTGGGGCTTTTCTAAATACTGATCGGATCAAGATTTACCGATTTCAGCCTGATGGTCATGGTCAGGTTACCTCAGAGTGGCTGAGATGCGATCGCTTACCGTCTCTGCTAGGGATGAATTTTCCTGCCGACGATATTCCCCCCCATGCGCGCGATCTCTTCACTCAAGCGCGGGCCCGCTCGGTTGTAGATGTGGCACATCAAAGAATTGGTCAGAGTATTGAGCGCGAGAACGGTGACACCGTAGATTACGAACAGATTCGTTACCGCCCTATTGATCCGTGCCATGCTGAGTATCTCACAGCCATGGGCGTTCAGTCGTCGCTTGTCATTCCGATTCTGCATCACGATCAGCTTTGGGGTCTGTTTGTGTCTCACCATGCAGAGCCGAAAGATATCTCAGAGTCAGATGTGCAAACGGTGCAGCAGGTTGTCGATCTCCTTTCAGTTGCGATCGCACAATCCACGCTAACAACCCAAGCCCGCGAACAAGCTTGCCGAGAGGCAACAATCAATCAAATTAGTCAATTTCTCCACTCGTTTTCCACTATTGAACCCCAAGCCGCTTTAGAAGCATCTGTTTCAGCATTTGGCGGGTCTGGAGGGCGGCTGTGGCTACACGCAGATGCCTTCGAGATGAAAGAGACTCGCACACAATCGCCTAGCTGTTATTTGAGACTTTATCAAACGGGAACCCAGCCAATTGTGTTGGAAAACGCGCCCCACGCTTTGATGGAACAATACAATGTCTGGCAAGCATATTTTAAGTCTACGCAAAAGCCTGTGTGGGCGATCGCTGATTTATATAAAGAGCCTGGTTTACGTAATTTACAAGCTTCGTTTCGCCCCACCAAGATTCGCGGAGTGCTAATGATTCCGCTTTGGTATCGCCGCCAGTTGTTGGGCTACTTGAGCGTGTTTCGCGATGAAATAGACACAGAAATTTTGTGGGCAGGAGAGCTTTCAATAGATGCTCGACAACTCTATCCGCGTCAGTCGTTTGATGTCTGGAAAGAGACAAAACGCGGGCAGCCATCAGAATGGACAATTGGCGAGATCGAGTTAGCACAGGCGTTAGGGCAACAATTTGCAACTGCAATTCAGCAATATGAAACCCATCAGCAGTTGCAAGTCCTAAATTTTAGTTTAGAAGCTCAAGTTGAGCAGCGAACAGCCCAGATCAAACAAGTCACCGAACAGCAAAGAATTTTGTTTGAGGTTGTGGCTAAAATTCGCAGATCGCTCGACTTTCAAACTATTTTCACAACTGTAACTCAAGAGTTACGTCAAACGCTTAATGCCGATCGCGTTATCGTTTATAGTTTTGATCCAGTGTCTAAATTTAACTATGGCGAAGTTGTTGCTGAAGATGTTCTACCCGAATTTCCATCTGCAATCAATCAAAAGATTCAAGATCATTGCTTTGCTGAAGAATATGCATCTCTCTATCAGCATGGACGAGTGAGCGCCCTCGAAAACATTCACAAGGCAAAACTCAAACAATGTTATGTTGCTGTTCTTGATCAATTTGCAATTAAAGCAAAGATTGTTGCGCCCCTGATTAAAGGCGAAGCGTTGTGGGGGTTGCTGTGTATTCATCAGTGCGACAAACCACGTTGCTGGGAGCAAACCGAGATCCAGTTTGTGACGCAAGTTGCCGCTCAACTTGGCATTGGGCTAGAACAGGCTGAATTGCTGGCTCAAACTCAGCTTCAGGCTGAGCAGTTAGCCCAGACTCTACAAACCCTAAAAAAGACTCAAGGTCAACTGATTCAGACGGAAAAAATGTCGAGTCTAGGGCATCTTGTTGCAGGGGTTGCTCACGAAATTAATAATCCTGTTAATTTTATTGCGGGGAATTTGAATCATGTCAAACGCTATGTTGATGACTTACTCGCTCTGATTGAAATTTATCAAACATGCTATTCAAATCCAGGCTCGGATATTTTAGAACAAATCGAACAGATCGACTTAGAGTTTGTAATAGAAGATTTACCTAAAACTGTTTCTTCAATGCAGATAGGAACCGAACGTATCCGTCAAATTGTGCTGTCGCTGCGGAATTTTTCTCGCCTCGATCAGGCTGAGTTTAAGGCGGTTGACATTCATGAAGGAATTGATAGCACGCTGCTTATTCTCAAACATCGGTTTAAGCTAGATGGCAACAGTTGCAGTATTGAATTGCACAAAGAATATGGCGACTTACCCTTGGTTGAGTGCTATGCAAGCCAGCTTAACCAAGTGTTTATGAATGTGCTTAGTAACGCGATCGATGCTTTAGAGATTGGGGTGAAAGAGGGATGCGATCGCGCTCCTATGATTTCGATTCACACTGAACGTTTGAGCAGCGATCGCATTGCTATTTGTATTAAAGATAATGGTTTGGGTATTCCACCTAACGTGAAAGCAAAAATCTTTGAACCATTTTTCACGACCAAACCCATTGGCAAAGGAACTGGAATGGGGCTGTCGATCAGTTACGAAATTGTGGTTGGAAAACACGGCGGTGTTTTTAAATGCGACTCTGACTCTACAGAAGGGACTGAATTTTGGATTGAAGTTCCGATTCAGCAAGCACGGTAGTAAGCACAACAAAAAAGTAGCACCTTCCAAATCTGCAAACTTATGCAAGGAACATTGACTGCGATCGCCTAGCAGAACAAGTTGCCATGACCATCTGATGTCATAGCAATCAGGTGTTACGACAATCTGAGCGCAACTCTAATTTGCTTGCAAACTTTGGTAGTGGCGTAGCTCTCTTCTGTGGAACAATTGGCTTTTTTACGCCCATCTGGGCACTCTAACCTTATCGCGCCAAACGTGTGTTTCAAACAGCATCTTCCGTCAGATATTGGGCGATTTTGAATCGTGCAGAACGCGGAGAGTACGCAAGATGAGACCCTATTGGATAAGACATATTTGGGTTGGGCTAATTGCCGCGCCGTGGGGAATGGCATTGATTGCATTTCAAGTTTTAATTACGCTGCCTACCTTTCGCTGTGAGACGATTGATCGACATTCCCCGCTAACAGCGCGATTGTCGTGTGCTCAGGCTAAGGCAAATCAGCAAACCCCGTTGGGATTGGCAATGGCAATTCGCCTTGTGGGGAACATTTCACCAGATGACCCATTGCATGATGTTGGTGATCGATTGGTGAGGTCTTGGAGCGAGCAGCTACTAGCACTAGGAGAAGCCAAATTTCAAGCGGGAGACTTGAGTGAAGCGCTAGCGATCGCACAGATGATCACAGAAAGTTCTCCGATTTATGAGCAATCCCGCGATCGTATAACAAAATGGAAAACGACTGACAAAATAGCAGCAGCGATTACGCACCATGCAACCCGTCAGATGAGGGAGAGCTTATGGGGGCAAGCCTTTCAAACAGCGAATCAGTTGCAGCAAATCAAAAGCGAATATTGGGCAACCGAAAGACATGCAACATTGATGCATCAGATCCAAGCCGATCGCGAAGATCGGGATTGGCAACTGAAGAATATCGTGGAACCCAAGATCCGTAATAGAAGGCAACCTGTAACACCTTCTGCTGAACTTGCAACCCACCAGCCATGGCTGCAACCACAAGCAGTTACCGCTAAGTTGCCGAACCACGCAAAGGGTGCTCCTGAAATCGCAGCTAGGGTAGAGAAAGAGCCGAAGGTAAAGCAGCCAAGACAGAGTGATCCTTTGGAACTTGGCGAGACAAATCAAGCGTTACCAGTGGTCAACTCCGAGCCTTTTTTGGCTCCGCAGCCTCCATTGACATCAGCGAATGTAGCTCCTCCGCAGACTCAACAAACGCCAAACCCAGTGCAACCTGTCCTATCTGCTAATGAAGAAGCGGAAAGCGATCCGCAACCCCCTGAACCAGAAGTTCGCTAACTCTAAGCGATGCTGTTCTGACTCAAGACAATTCTGGCTCAAGACAATATAGTTGTACGAAGCAATGCTTCAGACAATAGTGCGCTTCAGACAATGGTGAACCCGTACAAAAAGGGACACGGTTTCAAATTGCATCTTCTATTAGATCTGATGAATTTATTTCCGGCGAACAGCGATCGTATAGGAGGGGCGTTGCTTTGCTTCCCGTTGCGTCTTCACAACGCGCAAATCGTGATCGACATACAAATGCTCAAATTTTGGAATCGCCAAATAAGTCTTCTCAAATTTTTTGACCGTGTTTCTATCAAGGTTATCTAGTTTGAGTTCCTTAGGGAGTTTGGTCTTTTCCGTAAACTCTTTCCACCGAGAGTGTAGAACTGCATCAAACCAGCTTTCTGCGCGCTCAATGGTAAGGGGGACAATTCGTCGTCTGAGTTTTTGCTCGATCGCAACATTCTGAATAAACCATTCTCCATCACGCACTTCGAAGCTTTGCATCACCATAAAATCGTAGGCAGCAAGAAACATAGAAAGCTTCTTGAGCAGACCGTAGCGGTTGCCTGGAGCATAGCGTGCGATGTTGGCATAGTAGCCGTTGTCTTGAAAAATTTGATAAGAGCACTCGTGAAGGCGACCAGGTAACGCATCGTGAAATGGAATCGTAGACCACACAGGCGTCCACACGCCCAAGACAACAGGAATTTGGTCTTCTACAGTTGGATATGGATTGCGGCTCTGTAGTTCCTCGAAATATGGCGCTAGTTCACGCTTGTGGAACGCGACTTTCTCCTTCAATGGCTCACCATCGCGCCCATTGGTGAGTGCTAGAACCTCAGCTTTAAGGTCTTCTGTGCTCAGGTTGCTAAGTCTATTTGACTGATTTAGCTTTACAACGTTGGCTACCATAGTCACGCTCCAACTTTAGTTTTAGAACTTGATGTTGCTTCTAGGTTAAGAAAGTTAAAGCAGACGAGACTCTATCAGGAGGGGAATCTAGTTGTGATCGCGACTCTGCTCAAAGAGGGGTCTTCATCATCTGGTTTTGCTCTGTCATTTGCTTCTGGTTGCTTTTCAAACGTTGCTCTAAAGGTTGTGTCACTTTCTTGTCACATTTTCTTTCCACGGTTGAGGATAGAACAGACCAATCTACTCAGCGATCGCATAGTTTAGTGCAGGGATCTCTGTTTCCGTGTAGCAAGGCGAGGTTAATTTTAATCAAATAACGTGCTAAAAAAACTGGCTGTACATCGATGTTCTCTAGCCCTTTAGGAAAATGTACTAGTCCCAAGCTATAAAAGATGCGCGATCGCAAGCACTGTTGTGCTTATAAAACTGGCTGAAAAAATCAAACTGCATTAAGCTCAACGTTGCATATCAATCGGTTTAGTAACGAGCTTTACTTAACTTGAGGAAATGATCGGAGGCGATGATGAGTCGGTGGCAACAGTTAACCATCTATATTGGGGAAACAGACCAGTGGAAGCATCAGCCGCTTTATAGTGCGATCGTAACTCTGGCTCGTGAACATGGGCTTGCAGGCGCAACGGTAACACGAGGAATGGCAGGATTTGGTGAAAAGGGAAAAATTCGCACAGCAAATATTCTGGCACTCTCAATTGATGTACCTATTGTGATTACAATCATCGATCGCGAAGATGTACTAACTGAGTTTATTCCTGCTATCCGAGCAATGGTTCATTCAGGCTTGATCACGCTTCAGCCAATGACGGTGCTTAAATCGAATGTTTTGAACTAGATAGCAATTTTCTAACTGTCTGAGTATTCAATGCCCTGTTATTATGCCAATCTGTGGCATAATTTTAGTGGATTTGAGGCAATGGGGCTTGCCATAACCACCGTTTGAGACAAGAAAATCATCCTATCTCAAAGGCTGATGGCTCCTCCTTTTCCGACCTGCTGCGGGAGAGGGGAGCTTGTCTAAATTCTTCTCTGTCAGCAGGTCACGCTACCCCACGTAACTCGTTGATCTGCGGCGTGATGTTAGAAAGCATTATTTGGATTTTGTTACTCGGCTTTTTTGTTGGTCAATTGGTTCGCCGTTTGAAGGTTCCTGCCTTAGTGGGCATGATTTTGGTCGGCATCGGGTTAGGCTCCCACATGAGCAACACACTTAGCCCAACCGTGCTGAACGCGGCAGGCGATTTGCGGATAGCGGCGGTCATGATCATTTTGATGAAGGCAGGGTTAGGTCTTGATCGCGAAAAGCTGGCACAACAAGGAACAGTTGCTCTACGGCTTGGGTTTCTGCCAGCGTCGTTAGAAGCAGTTGCGATCGCACTAACCGCAATTTGGATTTTTGGGTTTGACTTCTCAACAGGATCGATTTTGGCAGTGGCAGCACTGTCAATTTTGGTTACTGCCCCTCTGGGAGCGTGGGCAATTCCAGCGTTTGCGCCTCGTTTATTGCAGCGCGGAGAGATCGATCCTACCAAGGTGTCTGTCACGAGCCGTGTTGTTTTGTTGGCGGCGATCGATACTTCTTTGCTGGCAACTCATGTGCTAACAAAGGTGGCTGAACTGGCTCGCCGCAGTGATGCAGAAGTAATTGTTCTACATGTTGCGAACACTGACCAAATAGACTCGATCGAGCAGCTTCAAGCGCGATCGCACCGCCTTCTGTCTGATATTCGTCATCAGTTTATAACAGCGAGTGGGACGGTGCCAGAGCAAATTCTCCAGGCGGCTCACGCCTATCAGGTTACAGAAATTGTGATGGGCAAGCGGGGATACCAGCCTTGGCAGAATGTGCTGGTTGGTTCGGTGTCTCAGGCAGTTTTAGAATCGAGTTCAATTCCTGTTGTTGTAGTTGAGGCTCGACGAACTGACGGGTGCGCGTGATTCACCCACAAAAAGCCTCTCCAAAGTTCGATTAGAACCTGGAGAGGAAATGGCGTGAAGAGAACTAAATATTACCCTCGCTTATTCGATGCTTGGGCTAGAAGGCAAATGTTGTCCGAACAACGCCAACAAACTGGGTATCGTTTGCTCTGTTATGTTCAGGATTGAGAATAACAATCACGCCTGGGGTAATCGACACTTTGTTATTCAATTGATATCGGTAAAGGGCTTCTATATGCAATGATGTGTCGCTATCCTCACGAGCCGCAATATCATTGCTCGTGGCTTTAGGCGGCATTCCGACGATAATCCCGCCTAAATTGCCTTTCTTGCCTAAATCGGGAAACGCCAGCGCAACTGACCAGTTGAAAATATCTGCATTCGCGCCCTGATTTGCCCCTGCTTTTGCCTCTGCATTGGTCAAGCCTGCCCAACCCGAAATATTAAACTGGGGACTCACCCGAAAGCTTGCGATCGCACCATAGGAGTTGGTTAGGGTGGCAACTGTGCCAAAAGGTCGTTGGGCAAAGGCGCTCCCTGTTCCCCCGGTTGCGTTGACCGCCGTTCCTGTATAGTAGGCACGAGTGTACGTTAAACCCAGGCTCAAGTTTTGGCTCGGTGAAAATAACAATTGTGCTAAGGCACTATGATTGCCATCAAACAATCCAGCTTTCTCAGCCGGATCACTGGCATTGCGGGCACGATAGGCGAGAGACAAGGTTAAGGCATCTCCCAACTTTTGCTCAACGGCAACGCCAGGTCCTTCCACCGTTCGATAGAGTGGGCTATATCGACCAAACCGAGACAACGCCCCAGAACCGCCACTTTGAAGAAATGGATTGAGCGGGTTGGCAATATTTTCTGAACCGTAGCCATTGGCAATCAGCCATACTCGTGTGTTGTCGCCCAAGGGAAAGCGGTAAAATAGATCATCGATCCCAACTTGCCCACCTTCGTTTCCGTCGTAGGAGAGGCGCGTCATGCTGGTGCCAGTCACGGCTCCACTCAAGGATGGAACATTTCGACCCTGCAACCGGATGCGTAGCAGATCTTTCCCGGTGAAGCTGGATTCAAAGTTTAGCCGAACACGATAGGACAAGGTGGCGTTATCTTGTAGGTCGCCGCCTCCGGCTCTTTCATCCCCAAATACATTCGCAACAGAGAAGATGGTCTCTCCTCGCAGTCTTGTTGTTGTTGAGAATTGCTGTCTTTCTAAGGTTGTTGTTCTTGCTTCTAGCGCATCAACTCGACCGCGCAAGGTCGCTAACTCTGATGCAAACTCTTCTTGTAGCTTTTGCAGGGTTGCAAGATCTTCTTTTTTAACCAAGTCAGCCGTTGATGCTGCAATGAGTTCATTCACGCGATCGAGGCAGGCATTGAGACCCGCCGCAAACTCATACCGAGTCAGTGCCCGGTTTCCCCGATAGGTGCGGTCAGGGTATCCTGCAATGCAACCATAGCGCTCAACTAGCGACTGCAACGCCTGAAATGCCCAGTCTGTTGGGCGCACATCTGATAGCTGGGAAACAGAGGTGACTTGGCTTACCTCACTTTCTGATTCTGATTGCTGAGAAACAGAGGTAGCTTGGCTCACATCAGAGTCTGACGCGGAAGGCGACAACTCCAGCCGTGGCGGCTCAGTGGCAAAAGTTGCGTTCGGTGCAAGCAAAATCGCACTAAAAACTACGGATGATAACGATAAATACGAGAGGGGACGAAGAAACTGGATCATCATTACTTGATACTCACACCAATTAGCTTGCTGAATTTTATTGATTTTGTTTTCAATAAAACCAATTAGAGAATATCACATTGGTTGAGAAGTACTGTCAATAAAAATTGTAAAACTACAGGCAGTTCTGCGATCGCAAGCCGTCTTTTATGTATTTACAAACACTATTCCACTCAGATCTCATTTCTCAGAAGTGCTGTCATAACACTGCTTTCATCCAAAGTAAGGGCCAAACACCCGTCAAAAATCAGCGAGGTTTCCCAGTGTGCACCAGGAGCTTTGAAACGCAGAAACGATACAATCAGAATCTGAAGCGTCGGAGAACTCTAGCCTTGCCTACTCTTGGTGTCAATATTGACCACATCGCCACTATCCGCCAAGCCCGTCGAGCCGTCGAACCTGACCCTGTTGCTGCTGCCGTGCTTGCCGAACTTGCAGGAGCCGATGGCATTACCGTGCATTTGCGCGAAGATCGGCGACATATTCAAGATCGGGATGTGCGGCTTTTGCGGCAAACCGTGCGTACCCACCTCAATTTAGAGATGGCAGCGACCGATGAAATGGTGGCGATCGCCCTCGATATCCAGCCCGATTATGTCACGCTTGTTCCTGAAAACCGCGCTGAGATTACTACCGAGGGCGGGTTAGATGTTGTAGGACAGCGCGATCGCATGACAGCAATTGTCCATCAACTGCAAGATGCCAACATTCCGGTTAGCCTGTTTATTGATGCTGACCCAGCGCAGATCGCCGCCTCTGCCGCAAGCGGCGCAAGGTTTATTGAGTTGCACACCGGGCAGTATGCCGAAGCCACCTGTGAAGCCGATCGCCAGAACGAATTGAACATTTTGGCAGAAGGCTGCGATCGCGCACTGCAAGCCGGGCTACAAGTCAACGCTGGACACGGGCTTACCTACTGGAACGTTTCCCCTGTCGCAGATCTCCCTGGCATGGAAGAATTGAATATTGGACACACGATCATCAGCCGTGCCGTCCTGGTTGGGGTAGAGCGCGCCGTACGAGAAATGAAACATGCCATTCGAGGAGAGCGATAAAATGACCACTTACTATTACGTGTTAGCCAGCCAGAAATTTATGCTCGAAGACGAACCGACCGATGAAGTTCTGAAAGAGCGATCGCGGCATTATGGAGAGCAAAACAAAGACATTGATTTTTGGCTCGTCAAGCAACCCGCCTTCTTAGCCGCACCAGAAATGGCACAGATCAATGCCGAATGCCCTAAACCCTCAGCCGCTATCATCTCTACCAATAAAACATTTATCACTTGGCTCAAGCTGCGGCTAGAATATGTCATCGTTGGAGAATTCCAGGCTTCGGAGACAATTCCGCAGCCTCTGGCGTCTCTAGAAGCTGTTTCCTAACTTGTCCTTCTTAAAACTGCTATGAGCCAGATTACCTGCCGGAATACCATAAAGCGACTTGCCCTGTCTCCTCTATCGCTGAGTGTTCTTCCTGCGATTGCTGGAGTGTTGATCACCGCTCGAAGTGGGCTTGCTCAATATGCTGCCTGTCAGCCGCCGCGATCGGGCGAGTATTTGTTACTTGTGGTGAGCCAAACTCCCGATGCTCAGGCAAGGGTTCGCAGCACTCTGCCCACCAATGCAGATGCCACCCTTTGTACCTACTTTCAAGATACGGTGACGCGGGTAGGGGGCTTCCAAAGCTCCGAATCGGCGACTTCTTGGGCAAATTATTTCAGTGGAACGGTGGGGTTGTCGGCGTTTGTTACCCGTCCGCCGAATGGAGGAATTACCGCTCAGCAGCCGGGGGGAACCCTTCCGGAGGGCTATCCAACCACTGCAACCAATGCAAGCTATAACCCCCAACTGCTGGGCAGCGGCTACGCGGTGATTGTACAGTACAACAACCGCCCGGAAATCGCGGCACAGGTGAGCCAAATTTTAAATCGCCAGATTGGGCTGGCGTCCTATGGGCAGCGCCCGTTTTTGCTGGCAGCGCACACCACAGACCGAAGAATTGCCGACTCGGTGTTGCGATCGCTGAGCGATCGCGGGTTTACCGCAACCATGGTAGACAGTCGCCAAGTAGTGCTGCTAAAGTCGCCGGTTAATTTACCGAGAATTGGGGGGCAGTGAGGGCAGGCATACTGCGATCGCATCGCCTGGAATATCGCCAGATAAAGGTTAGGACAAGCCGCCCATCGTCACCCAGCGACCACTAAACCACCATTGACCCACAACCGAAATCGCCACTCCTAAAATCGAACCCACGATCACCTGAAATGGCGTGTGTCCTAATAGCTCTTTGAGGCGATCTTCGGTAAATTGATGTTCACCCTGGAAAAATTCGTCAATAATTTGGTTCAAAATGCGAGCCTGCTTGCCTGCGGCTTGCCGCACCCCAGCCGCATCGTACATGACGATAAACGCCAGAATCGTTGCGATCGCAAACTCTGTGCTCGCCCAACCATCGGTTAGCCCAACCCCTGCTGCCAACGCTGTCACCAGCGCAGAATGGGAGCTAGGCATTCCCCCGGTTTCGACCAACACCCGAAAATTGATCTTGCGGTGGCGAATCAGTTCGATCACCAACTTCGCGGCTTGGGTCAAGAGGCACGCAACAAGGGCTACCACCAGCACCTGATTGTTTAAAATGTCGCCAAAGTCCTGCATAAGAGAGAGGAGGGGAGATGAACAGAGAACAGCAGATAACGGGGAGCAGCCATTGAAACCAGCGCGAGTAGCTTGATCGCTCATCCGTCCTTTAGTGGGTACGGGCGGTGATAAAGTCTGCGATCGCCATCAGGGGTAGCGCGGCTTCGCCATAGAGAGACACTTCCGATTTCGCTTGTTCTACAAGCAGTTTCGCTTGTTTACACGACTCTTCCATGCCCCAAAGCTTGGGATAGGTTGCTTTTTCAGCGCAGGCATCTTTGCCAGCCGTTTTCCCTAGCTCTTCCGAGGATGCTGTGATGTCTAACACATCATCCACAATTTGGAAGGCAAGCCCGATCGCCTGAGAATACCGGGATAATCGTTGCACATCTTCCTCAGAAGCACCAGCTACGATCGCACCACTGACCACAGAAGTTTCCAATAGCGCTGCCGTTTTGTGAGTGTGAATGAAATTCAGGGTTTCTATCGTAACGTCTTTTGCCCCTTCACAGTCAAGATCAACGACTTGACCGCCCACCAAACCCGCCGCCCCGACGGCCCGACCCAGGCGCGCAATAACTTTCATTAAGCGCTCAGCAGGTACATTTTGAGTTTCTTCGGCAATATGCTCAAAGGCGTACGCCAGCAAGCCATCTCCTGCCAAGATTGCCACGGCTTCGTTAAAGACCTTGTGGTTGGTCAATTTGCCGCGCCGATAGTCGTCGTTGTCCATGGCGGGCAAGTCATCATGAATCAGAGACATGGTGTGAATCATTTCAAGGGCGCACGCGGTGGGCATTGCCATCTCGACCGTGCCCCCTGCCAGTTCACACGTGGCGAGACAGAGAATGGGGCGGAGGCGCTTTCCGCCAGCCAAAAGGGAATAGCGCATTGACTCATAGATGCGTTCAGGATAGGTCACCGGGAGACTGCGATCGAGCGCCGCTTCTACAAGCTGCTGCCGCGCTGCTAAATATGCCTTCAAATCAAACGGTTTTGTTGGGTTTGTTTGGGTCTCGCCAGTCGCCATCATATGCAGTCGCCTCCGATATCTTTAAAAAGGGATAGGGGATGAAGGATGAGGGTTGAGTCAGAGCGTTGTTGCATGAATCATGGCTCAGCGTCAACGGTTGTTTCTCGTTGCGATCGCGCTTTCAAAGAATCTCTCTTGGCAAAGCCTTGCCCCGGAAGCCAACATCCTTAAAATTTTTGAGAATAACTCCATACAGTATTGTGCAACAGCATGGTCACAGTCATCGCACCAACTCCGCCCGGTACCGGAGTGAGGTACGCAGCGATGGGCTGCACTGCGCTGAAATCAACATCTCCAACCAGGCGACTTTTGCCCGTCCCATCGGTGACCCGGTTGATGCCCACATCTACTACCACCGATCCGGGTTTGACCATTTCAGCAGTGATCAGGTTTTGGCGACCCACGGCGGCGATTAAGATGTCGGCGCGGCAGGTGAGGGCAGAGAGATCGGGCGATCGCGAGTGCGCGATCGTGACGGTAGCATCGGCTTCTAGCAGCAGCATGGCGATCGGTTTCCCCACCAAAATGCTGCGACCCACCACCACGGCTTGCCTGCCGCTGACATCAATCTTATATTCTGCTAAAAGTCGCATGACTCCTGCCGGGGTGCAGCTTCGTAAACCGGGTTCTCCTCGCACAAGCCGCCCTAGATTGGTAGGATGCAAGCCATCGGCATCTTTATCTGGGTGAATCTGATTGAGCAGGGCGACGCTATCGAGGTGGTCGGGCAACGGTAGCTGAACGAGAATGCCATCAACGCGATCGTCGTGATTGAGATTCCAGATCGTCTGCTCCAGTTCGGCTTGGGTCGTCTCCGCTGGGAAATGAGTGCCAAAAGATACAATGCCTACGGTTTGGCAGGCTCGTTCCTTATTACGAACATAGGCAGCACTTGCTGGGTTGTCTCCCACCATCAAAACGGCTAAGCCCGGAGCGCGCCCATGCTGTTTCTGCAAGGCTTTCACTTGCTCTGCTAGCTCTGCCTGCATGCGCTGAGCTAGGGCTTTTCCATCCAGTAATTGAGCGATAGAAGACATAAATAGTAAGACTACGACGGCACAATAAACGACCCACTCGCAAAAATCGCTGAGACACAATTGACACTCGAAAGACTTTTCTTACAATGAGTGTGCAACAGTTTTGATGCGGTTTGCCCTTGAATTTGACAAACTCTTTTTAGTTTCGCAGATTCGGGCGACCTGATGGCAAAAAGACGACAGAAGCTCGTGTTCAATCCTCCTACCCCCCTCAGTGATGATGCGTCTCCTTTCTGCGATTCTGGGTCAAAGTTTTGGCTTTCTTTTCTTTGTGAGTTTGGTCAGTTGTACGGGTTCTACGGCTCCTGGAACAGTTTCTACGGGAGAACGGGTTTTATCGGTGCTTGATTTTGGCAGCATTACAAAAGTTCGTGATATTCAGAAAAACAAAAATCATTTTTCGGTGCATGTGCGCGGAAAAGTTGGGGCGCAGGCTCCGTTGATGGGCGGCGTCCGAGCGTATGAGTTGAAAGATGAAACCGGCAGCATCTGGATTGTGACAACGGATCAAATTCCGACTCAGGGCACCCCGATCGTGGTTCAGGGAACGGTGCGCTTGCAGAAGATTGAAGTTGGGGGACAGGATCGAAGTGCGGTCTATTTAGAGCAGCGCAAAGTGGAAGCAAGTTCGTGATGGCATGAGATAGCAGGATGGCTCAAGCGGGGTGTACAGGCTAGCGTCCACCATTTGGCAGCAGAGATAGCCAAAGCGATAGGGGCTAAGCCAGGGCTTGCGCGATCGCTCTTACCAACACATCTGGCTCCACAGGTTTTGCCAAATGCTGCTGAAATCCAGCGTGGAGGGCTTGTTGCTGGTCAACCTCGCCTGCGTAGGCAGTCAGCGCGATCGCGGGTGTTTGTCCACCTTGTGCTAGTGGTAAAGCTCTGACTTGGCGCAGCAGCATATACCCATCCATGTCTGGCATTCCAATATCGCTCAACAAGATATTGGGGCGCTCCTGAGCTAAGACCACCAGTGCCTCGGCGGCGGTGGCAACGGCAATCACCTCTGCACCTGCTTGCTCTAGGGAAAAGGCAATCACGTCTCGCATATCAATTTCGTCATCTACAACCAGCACCCGCATCCCCGCGAGGGGTTCCTCGGCAGCAGCAGATGACAAGGATTGTTGCGCCCGGTTGCCCTGTCGATCGCCCGTGGCTAACAGGGGCAGCCTGACGGTAAACGTAGCACCTTGCCCCTCACCCTGGCTGTCTACCCCCACCGTGCCGCCATGAAGCTCGACGAGATGACGCACGATCGCTAGCCCCAATCCCAGCCCACCAAACTTGCGGGTGGTGGCACTGTCGGCTTGGCGGAAATAGTCGAAGACATGGGGCAAAAACTCTGGGCTGATGCCTTTGCCAGTGTCTATCACCGTGATTTGAGCCTGATGGTCAACCCGGCTTAAGCGCACCTCAACTCGCCCCCCAGACGGCGTAAATTTCACCGCATTGGAAACGAGATTCCAGACGATCTGCTGCAAGCGGCTAGGATCTCCTGAAACGTCTCCGACCTCAGCCTCTAATAGGGTTTGAATCTCAATCGCTTTGGCTTCTGCTGCCAAACTGACGGTTTCGATCGCTGATTCAACTGTCAATCTTAAATCGACTGGGCGAATGGTGAGGCGGAGTTTGCCCTGCAAAATTCGAGAGACATCTAGCAGGTCTTCAATCAGTTCAGCTTGCAATTTGGCGTTCCGTTCAATGGTGGCTAACGCCTGTGTCGTTTTGGCTGCATCTAGCTTGCCCGATTGCAGCATCTTTGTCCATCCGAGAATGGGATTGAGAGGCGATCGCAGTTCATGGGATAACACGGCTAAAAATTCGTCTTTGATGCGATTTGCGTGGCGCAACTGTTCGGCTTGCTGCTGAATGGAGGTAATCAGATTGCTTCGCTCTAGCGCGATCGCGACCTGATCGCAGGTAGATTGCAACACCTCAACTTCTTCAGGCGTAAAGTGCGTCCGGGTGCGGCTGGCAAAGGAGAGCGTTCCCAGGAGCCGCCCTTGAGCGATGAGCGGTTGACCCGCATAAGCCGTGACGCCCAGGGCACAAATGCCTTGAGCGTTGGGATGGCTGGCAAGCTGGGCTTGATCAAAGATCAGTTGCCGTCGCTCTTGTGCCACTAACCCACAGAGATACTCACCCAAGCCAATCCACTCTAGCGCCTGTGCTGTTTCCTCGGAGATGCCCTCATGGTTTTTCAGATGCAGCCGTTGCTGACCGTCTTTCTCTTCCAGCATAAAGTTGTAGTAATAATCCAACTCTAGTTGACCAGAGAGTTTGCTAAAGAGAGTATGCATCAGCGCTAGGGGCTGGTCTGTCGAGAGTAAATCGCTGGTGGTTTCGTAGAGCAAACGCAGGCGTTCACCCGCTTGGCGCTGCGTGGTTTTGTCTTGCAAGATTTTTACAAATCCTTGTGGCTGATCCGCGTCATCGAGCAGGGGCATCATCAACCCACTTGCCCAAAAGCGGCTCCCATCTTTGCGGACATGCCAGCGTTCGTTTTCTGCCCGTCCTTGAGTAAGGGCAGTTTGCATTTCATACTCAGGGCGTCGTTGTTCGTTATCTTCGGGCGTGAAGATCATTTGACCAGAACAGCCGATCGCTTCGATTTCTAAATAGCCCAACAGCCGTTCTGCCCCAGAATTCCAACTCGCGATCGTGCCGTTAAGATCAAGGGTAAAGATCGCGTAATCTTTTGCGCTTTCGATCATCAAACGGAGGCGCGACTCGCTCTGGCGGATGGCTTCTTCTGCCTGTTTCCGCTCTGTGATCTCGGTATGGGTTCCCAGCATCCGGAGCGGTTGCCCGGCGGCGTCCCACGCTACGAAGTTGCCCAGAGACAAAATCCATTTCCAATCACCAGATTGGGTGCGCTGCCGAAATTCCACGCGGTATTCGCTATGGATGCCAGCGATGTAATCGTTGTAAGTCTGGCTGACTCTTTCCCTATCGTCGGGATGTAACCGTTCTTGCCACTTGGCGTTTGTTTCTTGAAAGGTGGCGGGGTCGTAGCCCAGCATTTGGGCGTATTCGGGGCTGACGATCGTATCGCCCGTTTGCACATTCAGGTCATACCAGCCCTGGTTGGCGGCTGCTAGCGTCAAGCGTAGGCGTTCCTCGCTTTCATGCAAGGCTGACTCTGTTTGGCGGCGTTCGTGCTCGACCTGCACACGATCGGTAATTTCACACAGAAAAATGGTTAATCCACTAGGTGATGGGTAAACCCGGTACTCAAACCAGCGATTCCAAGCGTGGAAAAACCACTCAAACTGCACGGGGGTTTGCTCGTCTAGCGATCGCTGAAGTTGAATATGAACGTCGGTGTTGGCGGCATCGGGAAAGAGTTCCCAAACGCTATGCCCCAGCAGCGCGTCTCGCTCCATCTCAACAGTTTTGCAGTAGCGATCGTTGACGTAGGTAAAATTCCAGTCGCGATCGAGCACGACAAAACTGTCGCTGATGCTCGACAAAATCATTTCGACCGTCTGCTGTGCGGTTTCGGCTTCTAGGCGCAGGGCTTGCTCTTGCTGCATGGCGGCGCGCCGCACTTGCGCCAGTTTCAGGTTGGCTTCTACTCGTGCTAGCAGTTCACGGGCAGAAAATGGCTTGGTCAAGTAGTCGTCGGCTCCGGCTGACAACCCCTCAATCCGGGCTTCTTCTCCTGCCCGGGCAGACAGCAAGATAATCGGCAGATCTCTGGTGGCTGCATCTGCCCGCAACGCCCGCAATAGCCCAAAGCCATCGAGGTGAGGCATCATCACGTCAGTGAGAATCAGATCCGGCAGGTGGTGGGGGTCGGGCAGGTGTTTGAGAAGTGCGATCGCAGCCCTGCCATTGGCTGCCGTTTCTACTGTATGTCCTTGATCCACCAACAACCGCCTCACATAATCGCGCATATCGGTGTTGTCATCGACCAAAAGAATTTTTGATGTTGGAGGTCGGCTCTCAGGTTGGGAGGGATCAGGCTGTCGCCTCAGGTGAGCCGGATCGGTGATTGCCCTCGTAGGCTCTACTCTAAAATCTAAAATCGGCGCTCCAAAATCCTCCTCTGGCAGCCAGCGTAAGGCTTCTTCTACATAAGGAACAGTCCCTGTTGCCACCGGGACAAGGGCACGGGTGGCGTCGAGCCGCTCTGGGGACAAGTGGGCAGATCCTGCCGGAATGGAGACGATGAAACGCGATCCCTGATCTACAACGCTCCTGACCTCGATCGTTCCTCCATGCAGCAGCACCAATTCTCGAACCAGCGATAGCCCAATGCCAGAGCCTTCGTAGGTGCGTCCCTTGGCTCCTCGCACTCGATGAAACCGCTCAAAAATGCGGGGTAGCTCTGCGGCGGGAATGCCCGTGCCCGTGTCTCGTACCTCTAACTCAATCTGGTTATTGCCTTCTCGCAAAATTACTGCAATCTCTCCTGCGATCGTAAATTTAAACGCATTGGAGAGGAGATTCAGCACAATTTTTTCCCACATCTCGCGATCGACCCAGGCGGGTGACGAAAGCGGTGAGCAATCGACCACGAGGCGCAGATTTGCCCGTTCGATCGCCGAACGAAAGACGCTGGCAAGTTCGATCGTATACGTTGCTAAATCGGTGGGCTGATACGTTGCCTGAATGCGCCCTGCTTCGATGCGGGAAAAGTCGAGCAAGGTGTTGACGAGCTTTAGCAACCGTTGCCCATTGCGCTGCACCATCTGCAACTGCTCCCGCTCGGATGGCGGAAGTTGCCCATCTAGTCGGCTCAACGTCTCAGCTAGGGGATCTAGCATCAACGTTAGGGGGGTACGAAATTCGTGGCTGATATTGCTAAAAAATGCAGTTTTGGCGCGATCGAGTTCTGCGAGTGCCTTGGTTCGTTTGCGTTCTTCTTCATACGCCTGGGCATTGGCGACACTCGCTGCGGTTTGAGCCGCAACCAGATCGATAAACTGTTGATAGCTATGATCGAATAGCCGAAATGGGTTTAGACCCGCCACAAGGATGCCTGCTTTCCCCGTCTCCCCAGATGGCGCAATCGGCACTGCGATCGCTTGATGCGGCGATTGATGCCAAGCCCCGGTTGGCAGATGGCTAAATTGCGCCTCTAAATCAGAGATCAAACAGGGTTGATGGGTGCTAAGCACCTCCCCAAACCGCCAAGCTGAAGGCTGATTAAAAGCAACGGTTTCAGGAACTGCCGCAGCGTCCTGCGTAATGCCAGAGGTTCCTGCCAGAGAAATGATTTGCTGATCTGGGTCAACCAGATAAATCATGGCAAACGGCAGATCGTAAGGATTGGTTGCCAGACAGGTTGCGCTCAGGGTGCAAGCTTCATCAAAGGTGCGTGCATCGGCTGTCTTGGTTGCCAGTTCTGTTAACAGCGCTAGCTGACGCTCTCCAATAATGCGTTGAGTATCGTCGGTGTTGGCACAGAAGATGCCGCCTGTGCTGCCATCATCATCTGGGATAGGGCTGTACGAGAACGTATAGTAGGTTTCCTCTGGGTAGCCGTTGCGCTCCATAATCAGCAGCAACGATTCGTCGTAGGTGCCTTCGTTCTGACGCAGTGCCGATTCTGCACGAGGACCAACCTGATCCCAAATCTCTCGCCATACCTCAGCCGCAGGCTGACCGAGCGCTTTTGGATGTTTGCCACCGAGAATGGCTCGATAGGCATCGTTGTAAAGATTGATTAGGTCTTCGCCCCACCAAACAAACATGGCTTGTTGAGAGGTCAGCATAATTCGCACTGCTGTTCTCAAACTCTGCGACCAGTGCTCAACAGCACCAAGCCGGGTTTGCGACCAATCCTGAGCTTGCATCAGCGCGCCCATCTCGCCGCCGCCTGCAAAAAGCCTTTCAGAAATTGCCTCTTGTTGCTCTACACTCATGCTTTCGTTTCTCTTCGTAAAAAATATTTTGCTTGCAGGGTCTTACCACGGCTATGCAGGGTTTCATCTGGCGAATTATCTATGGGATTGCCTATCGGTTTATTATCTAACGGTTTGATGATTGAACATGCTGTCAAGAACTTTATGAAGTATAAAGTCCTTTATCTTTATAAATTTCAAATAGTCTTACCCAAATAGCTATCTATCTTAAGAAAGATGCTGTTTCCGGTGTGGGTTATCCGTTGAAGAACCCTGTGCTGATAGGATTTCAATCCAGCATTTTAGGTAGATTTTCCCTGCCCACGTTTTGCGATCGCAAGGGCGGCTGCAAAAGATCGTGCCTAACCAAAAATTGCGGTCATAATGATGTTTGATTTGTGACTGTGATTGGGATACGTGTAAATGCTGAATCACTCATCAAAACAGTTCAAACGTCTGATTTGGAGCCTTATTTGCTGCCTCGGAATCTTGATGATTGCACCCGCACTTCCCGCAGGATCACAAGAAACAATTGATACGCTAAAACAAAAAAAACACTCGTTAGATCAGCAGCGATCGGCTGTGCAAAAAGAGCGCGATCGCGTGCAGAAACTCGAAACCAAAGCCCAAGGTGATCTCAAAAGCATTCGTAAAACCATTCAAGCAACGAGCAGCCAAATTCAAGCGAGTGAAGCAAAACTTAAGCACACCACCCAAGTTTTAAAATCACTAGAGCGATCGCTAAATGAAGCAGAGAAAACCTACCGAAAGCGCCAATCTGCTACGGTTTCACGCTTGCGGTTTTTGCAACAGCAGCAAGGCGCGCATGGCTGGGCAGTGCTATTAGAAAGTCAGAGTTTAAATGATTTTTTGGATCGCCGTTACCAATTGAAACGGTTGTATCAAAAAGATCGTAATATTTTAAGCCAATTAAAAGTAGATGCCGATCGCTTGGAAGGTCGGCGCAACCAGGTTGAGCAAGCCAAGAATGATATTGATTTGCTGAGGCAAGAGCTTCATGCTCAAAAATCAGACTATGAGCAACAGGCAACCTATCAAACCCACATTGTCAATCGTCTGAAAAACGATCGCCGTGCCCTCGAAGCCGCAGAAGCACAACTAGCAAAGGATTCCCAGAGCATTGGAGCTTTGATTCAACGTCGGGTGGCAGAAAATCAAAGACGCCTCGCCGCAGAACGCGCTAGAAATGGTGAAGTCATTGTTATCTCTGGAACGGGGCAGTTTGTTCTTCCGAGTGCTGCGCCTGTTAGCAGTTCCTTCGGTTGGCGAATGCATCCAATTTTGGGGTATCAAAAATTTCATTCTGGCATCGATTTTGCTGCCGACTATGGGGGGACGATTCGATCTGCCGATCGCGGCACCGTGATTTTTGCAGGATGGTATGGTGGCTATGGCAATGCGGTGATCGTGGATCATGGCAGTGGCATCACGACTTTGTACGCACACTCTAGCGAACTTTATGTTGCAGATGGGCAAACTGTTGAGCGCGGACAAGCGATCGCAGCCATTGGCTCTACTGGGCTTTCAACCGGACCTCATCTCCACTTTGAGGTCAGAAAAGACGGTGAACCCGTTGATCCAGCCCCTTATCTTTAGTCCCTTATCTTTAGTCAATGCGCCTTGAAAATGGCTAAAGTAGGCTAGTAGTCTATCAAAATCGAAATGAGGGACTAAAAGTGGATGGGTTAGAGAGTCGATGGGTGGATGGGTCGCGCAGTAATCCAGCCCATCTACCCCTCTACTTAACGTTGACAATCGACCAGGGTGAGGGGTTTAGATGCTAGAACAAATAGTGCTAGGTTTCCCGATCGGGGTTGAGCCAAATCCTTCTCGCTAATCATTTATACAGAAGTCTAATGTTCTCCTGACATATAGTGTCGCTCACTGCAAGAATGCTGCTTGTAGCGTCTTATAATGCTATGTCGCGTTCATTCCACAACTCCCCAAGATTTCTATGACTTCATCCCTTCGCTTCCTCATGTGCTCACCTGACCATTACGACGTGGATTATGTCATTAATCCTTGGATGGAAGGCAACATTCATAAATCATCGCGCGATCGCGCCGTTGACCAGTGGCGAAAACTGCACAATGTGATTAAAGACCATGCGATCGTAGATTTGGTGACGCCTCAGATCGGGGTTCCAGATATGGTTTTTACGGCCAATGCCGGGCTGGTTTTGGGCGATATTGCTGTTCTCAGTCGCTTTTTTCATAAAGAACGGCAGGGGGAAGAACCTTTCTTTAAGCAGTGGTTTGAAGAGAACGGCTTCACAGTGCATGAATTGCCCTCAGAGTTGCCGTTTGAAGGGGCGGGAGATGCCTTGTTCGATCGCGAGGGTCGCTGCCTGTGGGCAGGGTATGGATTTCGCTCTGAACTAGATTCTCATCCCTATTTGGCGAAATGGCTGGATGTAGAGGTATTGTCACTGCGGTTGATGGACGAGCGATTTTATCACTTAGATACATGCTTCTGTCCGCTACAAGACGGGTATTTGCTCTATTATCCACCCGCTTTTGATGCCTATTCCAATCGCTTGATTGAACTGCGAATTCCGCCTGAAAAACGCCTCGTTGTTGCAGAAGCCGATGCAGCAAATTTCGCCTGCAATTCGGTCAACATTGATGATATTGTCATCATGAACAAAGCAAGTGATGACCTCAAAAAACGCATTTCTGATGCCGGGTTTCGAGTGATTGAGACCCCTTTAACAGAATTTCTAAAAGCGGGTGGTGCAGCAAAATGCCTCACGCTTAGAGTGACAGAGCCTGTGCGGGTAGAGCTTCATGGCAGCGCCGCCATCGAAAGCCGTATGATTCGCCTGGATGGGCATTTGCTCGATTCGGGTCTGATCAACCGTGCCCTAGATATTGTGGTTGAAGCGGGGGGAAGTTTTCAAGTCCTCAATTTTAATCTGGGTGTGCAACGGCAAAGCACCTCTTCGGCAGAGGTTAAAGTGACGGCTCCATCCCACGATGTGATGGAAACGATCATGTCTCAGTTGATTGACTTGGGTGCATTGCCACCCCCACAAGAGGTGTGCGACTGCCATTTAGAAACGGTGGTTCAAGATGGCGTAGCGCCAGATGATTTTTATGTGACTACAATTTACCCGACCCAAATTCGGATGAATAATGAGTGGGTGACTGTAGACAAGCAGCGCATGGATGCTGCGATCGCGCTGTCTGCCGATTCTGAAACTGCCGAATGTAAGCTGTTGAGGGATTTAAAAACCAGCGATCGTGTCGTAGTCGGCGTCGAAGGAATTCGGACGGTTCGCAAAACTGAATCTCGTGAACAGCGCAATACTCAAGAATTTAGCTTCATGGGCGCAGGGGTATCGAGCGAACGGCGAGTGGAGCTTGTGGTTGAACAAATTGCATGGGAACTGCGGCAAATTCGTGATCAAGGTGGACGAGTTGTGGTCAGTGCAGGTCCGGTTGTGATTCATACAGGGGGCGGTGAACACCTTGCTCATCTTGTGCGCGAAGGTTATGTGCAGGCGTTGCTGGGGGGGAATGCGATCGCAGTTCATGACATGGAGCAATCGCTGATGGGCACATCGCTTGGTGTAGATATGAAGCGAGGGGTTTCGGTTCGCGGGGGTCATCGCCATCACTTAAAGGTGATCAATATGGTTCGTAGGTACGGCAGTATTGCCAAAACCGTTGAAGCAGGTGTTCTCAAAAAAGGTATTTTGTATGAATGCGTTCGTCACCATATTCCGTTTTCGTTAGCGGGATCAATTCGAGATGATGGACCGTTGCCCGATACGCAGATGGATCTGATTCAGGCGCAAGAAGAGTATGCGCGTCTGATTGCTGGGGCTGACATGATTTTGATGTTGTCTTCTATGTTGCACTCGATTGGTGTTGGCAATATGACCCCTGCGGGGGTGAAAATGGTGTGCGTCGATATTAATCCTGCGGTTGTGACGAAGCTCAGCGATCGCGGCTCAGTCGAATCTGTTGGCGTCGTGACCGATGTGGGCTTGTTCTTGAGTTTGCTCGTTCAGCAGTTAGATAAATTAACTCACGCTTATCAGGTTGCTCAGAGTGTTTGATTGAATTTTTTCTGCTTGGAAAAGTCAAACTAAAAGCGCGATCGCAGATGGAGTAAACTGCGATCGCGCTGTGCATTCTCTCAAAATGAATAGGCTAGGCTACGATCCGATGGGTAGCCTCGGTCATTTCCAAAAGCTGCCTGGATAGTTCTGGTGTCAGCAAGTCAGAACTGAGATACCGCCAACGCCAATTTCCTGCGTTTTGGCTTGGGTCATTCATTCTGGCACGGTGATCAAGCCCTAAAATATCTTGCAACGGTACGATCGCTAAACTCGCCCTCGATTCCATCGCAAGGCGAATCATTTGCCAATGAATATCTAAAATTTCCTCTGTTGCATCACATCCCAAATATTGCAAAACGTTCTGCTTTTCCTGATCGCTTGCCGTTGTCCACCATCCGATCGCGGTGTCGTTATCGTGAGTTCCGGGGTAAACAATCGAGTTAGGCACGTAATGCGTTGGGAGGTGAATATTGTTTGGATCGCCATCAAAGGCAAACATCAAAATTCGCATTCCCGGAAACTCGAAGCGATCGCGCAATTCTTCCACTTCTGGAGTAATAATGCCTAAGTCCTCCGCCATAATCGGCAGCGTTCCAAGTTGAGTTTTTAAGGTTTCAAAAAATTCCACTCCGGGTGCTTTTATCCACTCTCCATTCATGGCTGTAGGCTCCCCAGCCGGAACTTGCCAGTACGCTTCAAAGCCCCGGAAATGATCGACTCGAACCACATCGACATATTGCAGTGTTGCTCGAAACCGTTTGATCCACCACTCAAAGTTTGTAGCTTGCGATCGCGCCCAGTCATACACTGGGTTTCCCCACAATTGACCCGTCTCACTAAAATAATCTGGTGGGACTCCAGCAATAAAGGCAGGCTCTAATGTTTCTGGGTCAAGCTTAAATAGCTGAGGATTTGCCCAAACATCAGAGCTATTGTGGCACACATAAATAGAAACATCCCCAATAATGCTGATGTTTTTCTGGTGGGCATAGTCTCGCAGCGCAGACCACTGCTGAAAAAACTTGAACTGTGAGAACTGATGAAACTGAATTTTAGAGTGCAACTTTTCTTCGTGTTTCGCGATCGCATCAGCTTCTCGCCGCGCGATCGCAGGTTCCCAAGTCGTCCAAGTCGCGCCGCCATGCGCTTCTAAAAGCGCCATAAACAACGCAAAATCTTTGAGCCAGTAGGCTTGTTCGTGGCAAAACTGCTCAAACGATTCGTCAGGCACGAAGCGAGAATAGGCGAGTTCCAGTAATTGGGTCTTATGAGGAACAACACGCTCAAAATTAATGCGATCGCTATCAGGCAACGTCTTCAGTTCGTCGTTCTCAAGCAAGCCCTCCTTTTCTAACTGCTCCAAGCTAATCAGCAAAGGATTTCCTGCAAAAGCGCTGAAATTCATCGTGTAAGGAGAATGCTCGTATCCAGTCGGTGCTAATGGCAAAACTTGCCACCAAGCTTGACCACTCTGAGCCAAGAAATCAATAAACTGATAAGCCGATCTGCCCATATCCCCAATCCCAAACTGGCTAGGCAGGCTAGTTGGGTGTAGTAACACTCCGCTACTTCGCTTAAACGTTGTCTTGGGCACTGCCGTTTCAATATTGCTCATTCCAAATCCAACGCAGTTTGCACTTGCACCATTAAATTGTCTATCTCTACAGGCTTGCGAATGATTCCAGCAACCTGAACAGGAGCTTTAACCTCAGTTGCAACAGCATCATACCCTGTGACAAACAAGATTGGGACGGAATCAAGTTGGTGGTTTTGGCGAATCCGGCAAGCAACTTCATACCCATCCATTTCCGGCATCATCACATCAAGCAACACTAAATCTGGAGGTGCAGACTCTATCTTAGCTAATGCTGCTTGACCATTATCAGCCGTATCTACTTGATAACCTTCAAACTCCAAAAGGGCTTGAAGTAAAAAGGAGTTATCAGCTACATCGTCTACAACCAAAATACGAGTCATGTCCAAAAAATCAAATTGTCAATAATATAAAGCGCTACTTTATCTAAGGAAGGCTGCTCAGCAAAGCTAACTCTCATTCTCTATTGAACTGCTTCTATCAATCCAACGTCTCTGGCATGAGAAGGATTATTCGGGAGGATAGATGCCCAAAACCAAAAATCGGTCAACGACTTACAATAAAAAGCGCAAGTTTCTCAACGCCCCAATCTGCGATCGCAAATATTTTTTCTAGCTATAATATCGTCCTGCTTATCACTACAGCAGACCTAGAAAGCCTTTTATGCCCGTCCCACAAAGACTTTCGAGGATTCTGCTTACCCCTGTTGGCACCCTCAGAAAAGATTTTACCCAACGTGCTTGACAGGATAGAAAAGCAAGGGCTATATTAGTCAAGCGGGTGAGGGAGCCAAGCGAAAGCGGGGGTTCTGAGCCGGTGCCGAACCAAGACAACGATATAGTTTAGAAGCCAGAATAGCACTTAATTTTGGTCAAAGCAAATGATTAGGGAGTTTCCAACTTGAGGAACTAAGCATTGTCCGAGCTTTAGAGCGGAGGGAATGGGAAGTTTGCGGTTAGGGAAACAAATGAGATAGAGCTTAAAGAACAATATCCATACAATGGAGAGTTTGATCCTGGCTCAGGATGAAC